>JBEQAH010000005.1:0-25077 GCA_041640435.1 bacterium
CGACCTGTTCCATGAGCCTCTCCACCTCGGCGCGCCGCGCCCGGCGGTCGAGCCACAACCCTCCCTCGCGGCCCAGCACCACGTTCTCCAGCGCGGTGAAATGGCGCACCAGCTCGAAGTGCTGGTGCACCATCCCGATCCCCAGGCGCACCGCGTCCTGAGGGCCCCGGATCTCAACAGGGACGCCGTCCACCTCCACCCGGCCCGCATCGGGCCGGTACAGGCCGGACAGCACGTTCATCAGGCTGGTCTTGCCCGCGCCGTTCTCCCCCAGGAGCCCGTGAACCTCCCCCGGGTTCACCTCAAAGTCCGCACCGTCCAGGGCCTGCACCGCGCCGAACCGCTTGCGCACGCCCTGTAGGCGTACCAGAGCGCTCACGGACGCAACCGCTCCGCCAGCGCCCGCACGGCCTGCTGGAAGGGCTCCAGAGGTGGCCGCACCAGCCCGGCTCCGATCTGCCCCACCCCCGGCTCCCGGTGCGCGATCCCGGTGTTGATCCGGGGAGGAATCCCCGTGCGGACCACCTTCCGCACGTCGATCCCGGTGGGTGTCCCGCGGAAGTCCAGGGCCGGGATCCCGAAGGCGGGGTTCTCCGCCAGGGTGATCTCGTACATCTCCAGGGTGGCCGCCGTCGCGTCCTGGGGCGTACCCCCGACGAAGCGCACGATGGCCGGAGCCGCGGCCATGGCAAAGGCGCCGATCCCCACGGTCTCGGTGATGGTGGAATCCCCGATGTCCGGGTTCGCGTCTTCCTCCCGAAAGCCCGGGAAGTACAGGCCTCTCGGCGTGGGGGCGGGGCCGGTGAACCACTGCGGTCCCAATCCGGAGACCCGGATGCCGAACTCCGTACCGTTGCGGGCCATGCAGGTGACCACCGTCGATCCCTCAATCCCGTGCGCCGCGTCCGCGGTGGCCTTGCAGGCCGCCATCACGGGGTTCAGCACCGCCAGATCGTTGTCCGCCAGATAGCGCAGCGTCTCGTGCAGGGTATCCGGGTCCAGGCCCACGCGCACCAGGTGCGGTGCCAGGGCACGGGCGAACAGCGCGGACCCCGCCACGTTCCGGTTGTGCCCTTCATCCCCCATGGTCAGCTGCCGGGCGATGAGCGCCTTGAGGTCCAGCCCGCCCATGTGCTCGAGCGCGCGTCCGATGGCCGGCGCCACCCGCTCGTTCAGGTGGCGCAGCCGCTCCAGCACGTCGGGGCCGTACGCCCCGTACCGGAGCACGCGGCCGTAGCCCTCGTTGAAGTTGGAGTACGCCCGGTTGCCGTGGGTCCGGTTCTCCACCACGTACACCATCATGGAGGCGGTGGTCACCCCTGCCATGGGCCCCACCGTGGCGTGGTCGTGGCACGGCTCGAAGCGAACGCCGCCCGAGGAGGCCAGACGGACCGCCTCCTGTTCGTCCCGCGCGAGGCCCTCGTACAATAGAGCCCCGATCACCGCGCCCTGCAAAGGTCCCGACATGCGCTCCCACGGGATCGGCGGGCCGGCGTGCAGCACCAGATCGGCTCGCATTCCCGGGATCACGTCCAGAGCCCTGGCCACGCCCACGAGCACGGGCTGGGCTTCCAGCATGCGCTGGACCGCTCGCTGGTTTGCCGCCTCGATGTCCATCGCTCCTCCCCTTTCCAACGAGCTCCGGTTGAGGATTGGCTTCGCGGTCCTTCCCGCGGCCACGTGTGGCCCCTGGGCCTGCCCACAGGGTGGACGGGGCTAGCCGCCCAGGCGCGAGAGCAACTCCATCATCTCCGCGTCCCCTCCCGCGGGCGGCCGCCAGTCCACGGAGGCCACGGGCACGCCTTGCCGCCGCAGGCTGTCCTCGAACACCGAGAGCCCCACGTTCACCACCCGCAGGCCTCCACCGAGGAGCCGGCGCACGCCCTCCGGCACGGGGGGAAGCGGTACGGTCTGTTCGGCGACTTCAAGCCGTGGTAGCCTAGCGGGCGCCATCGCGCCCCCCGCGGCCCAAGCCACCTCCGCCGCGGCCCGGGCCGCCTGTGCGTTGCTTGAGGCCACCCAAACCCCCGCGTCGCGCAACGTGGCCACCTGCACCGCGTACCCTTGGGGGTCCAGGTCGGTCCCGCACACGGACGCCAAGAACACCACCTCGCGGCCTGCGGGGCGCAGGCGGTCTTGGGCCGCACGGACCGCTCCGACGAGCTCCGAGGCCGGATCCGGGTGCACGCCGTCGCCCAGCACCACGTCCAGCAGGACCGCCGCCACCTCAGGGTCCTCCGCCTCCTGCAGCAAACGCAGGTGGCGCCCGGACGGGTCCAGCATGGGGTGCAACCGTCCCACGGTGAACTCGTCGGCGCCCAGGTCGAGAGCGGTGTGTTCGCGGCTGCGCGCACCCATAGGAAGCGCCGCGTCCGGGCAGACGGGTGCGTTGGACCAGATCCGGCCCAACCGTTCGCACAGGACCACCTGCGCCTCCGCGCAGAGTGTGCCCCCCACAAACAGGCCTCGCACCCACCGCTGGCCCGGGGACAGTCCAGCCCGGATCTGCAACGCACCGTCCTCCGGTGGCTCTAACCCGCACAGGCGCAGGGCCAAGTCCGCGGCCTCCTGCAGGGTCGCGGTGAAGTGTACGCTCCCTGCGCTCTCCGCCGGCTCGGCGCCGAGGAAGTTCACCACCACCGGCTTCCCGCACGCCCGGGCCATGCCCACGAGCCGCGCTGCGACCCGGGGAGAAGGCGGCTTGGACAGCAGGACCACCACTTGCGTGGTGGGATCCTCGGCCAGCGCCGCCAGGGCCAGGGCGAAGGTCTGGCCGCCCACCCGCTCCGACAGGTCCCGCCCGCCAGTCCCCACAGCGGACGACACCCCGCCTCCGGCGCGGTGGATTCGACAAGCCACCTCCTGCAGGCCGGTTCCGGACGCGGCCACGATCCCCACAGGCCCCCGCCGCACCCGGTTGGCGAACCCCAGCCCCGCGCCGGCCAACAGCGCAGTGCCACAGTCCGGACCCATGCAGAGCAGGCCCCGCTCGGCTGCCAGCGCCTTGAGCCGCACCTCGTCCTCTAGCGGCACGTTATCGCTGAACACCATCACGTGCAGGCCCTCCCGCAGTGCCTCCTCGGCGACCGCCGCGGCGAACCGACCGGGGACCGACACGACCGCCAGGTTCGCCCCGCCCAACTGCTGAGCGGCCGCCCGCACGGTCCGGGGTCGGTACGCGGCGCCGGAGGCCGTCTGGCGGCGCGACAGGAACGCCTCTAGCTGCCCGAGGGCGGCGTCGGCGGCGGTGGCGTCCACGGCCCGCACACTCACCACCAAATCATCCGGACCCGCCCCCTCCAGCTCTTGGACCCACAGCCCGGCCTGGCGCAGGAGTTCCAGGTTTGCGGGGGTAGCCATCACCACGCCCGCTTCCTCAACCCCCGGGAGCTCCCGGAGCGCCTGCTGCGCTTGGAGGAGCGCCACGGAGTCGTAGTAGGAGCTCCGCTGGACCCTGGCCCGGACTACCATCTCCGTGCGCGTGTGTTCGACCCGGATCGGGCCCGCCCCTGCAGGACCGAGCGCCGGGGCTGCCGAATTCATGTTCCGCTCGCGACCTGACTCGGGGAGGGAAAGCCATGGATCGACACGTTCGCTCGAAGGCCTGGTGGGCCCGCTGGAGCGCGGGCGCCGTGGTGGCGGCACTCCTGGTGGGAGCGGGGTGGCGCGCGCACTCCGCCTCTGGGGCGCCGAGGCCGGTGACGCTCGCCATCCTGCACTTCAGCGTGATCAAAGGCACCACGTGGTCCGGCGCACACCACCGGGCCGGCCAGCGCTTGGCTGAGAAGTACCCCAACGTGAAGTACGTCTACCGCGAGGAAGTGGGACCTGACCTCACCGTCCCGTACGCGGAAGAGCTCATCCGGCAAGGGGCCAACATCGTGGCGGGTAACGCGGAGTTCATGGGTCTCCCGCTGCGGGACATCGCGGACAGGTACCCGGACACCTACTTCGCCTCCGTGGTGGCCAGCGACGTGAGCCAGAAGCGCAACTTCATCCGCTACTTCCCCCGCCAGTACCAGGCCTTGTACCTGGAAGGTCTGGTGGCCGCCGCCCTCACCCGGACGGGGAACATCGGGGTAGTCTCCGCCTTCCCCAACATCCAGGTGCTCCGCCGGACCGCGGGCTTCTACCTCGGGGTGCAGGACGCGGCCCGAACTCTGGGCAAGCGGGTGAACGTGTACGTGAAGTACGTGGGAGACTGGTACAAGCCCACGGAGGAGCGGGAGGTGGCCAACACCCTGGTCACCCAGTACCGGGTGGACGTGCTCACCCAGCAGACGGACTCCGGCTCACCCCTGGACGTGGCCCAGCAGCGCCGCATCTGGTTCGTGGGCAAGGACATGGACATCGTGGGCTTCTACGGCTGGTCCAACACCGACACGGTGGCCATCTCCTTTGACACCCGCTGGGAGGTCCTGTACGACCGCATCATCCGGGAATACACCGCCGGCAACCGCAACCCGCGCACCCTCCTGTACCTGGGGATGCGGGACACCATGACCCTGGCGGACGGCACTGTGGTTGCAGCGGTGGACATCATGAACAACCGGCGGGTGGGAGTGGACGCCATCAGCCCGCGGGCGCGCGCCCAGATACCCCAGTCTATCCTGCGGCTGGTGGCGCAGCGCCGGGAGCAGATGATGCGCGGGCAGTGGGACCCGTTCCAGGCGCACGCTCTGGTGAGCAACGGCACCGGGCTGGCGCTGCCGGGAACGCCCATCCCGGCCAAGGGGACGGTGGTCAAGCCCGCAGGCCAGATGCCTACGGATGAGTGGCTGTTGTCGAAGTTCAACTTCGACCTGAGCGGCATCACCATCCTGCGTTAGCTAGTTGCCGGGGGCCGCACGGCGCGGGCCCCCGGCTCCCCTCCATGGCAGACGGGAACGGCACCACTCGCCGCACGCACCCGAACGCGAAGGATCGGCCGGTCGTCCTGGCCGCCCGCGGGATCACCAAGCGGTTTCCGGGCGTGGTGGCGCTCGCCGGCGTCGACCTGGACGTGCGGGAAGGAGAGGTCCACGCGGTGCTGGGCCAGAATGGGGCGGGCAAGACGACTCTGATGAACATCTTGTTCGGCTTGGTGCAGCCCGACGAGGGCGAGGTGTACGTGCGCGGCCAGCGGGTCCGCTTCCGGTCACCCCACGACGCCCTCGCCCGCGGGATCGGCATGGTGCACCAAACCCGGAGGCTCGTGGCGGCCCACACGGTGCTGGAGAACGTCCTGCTGGGCCACCCCGGGGCGCGGGGGTTGGTGGACTTCGCCGCCGCAAGGCGTCAAGTGGCGGCTCTTTGCGAGCGGTACGGAGTGCGGGTGGACCTCAACGCGCGGGTGTGGCAGCTGTCCGAGGGTGAAAAGCAGTGGGTGGAGATCCTCAAGGCTCTTCACGCGGGAGCCCGCCTCCTGATCCTGGACGAACCGACCTCCGCCTTGACCCCCCCGGAGGTGGAGGCCCTGCTCCGGGCCGTGCGGGCGCTCGTGTCCGAACACGGTGTCACGGTGTTGCTCGTCACCCACAAGCTCCCCCTGGTCCGCGCCGTGGCCCACACCATCACCGTACTGCGCGCGGGTTCTGTAGCGGCCCGGCTTGACGCCGGCCAGGCCTCTGACGCCGAGCTGGTTCGCCACATGGTGGGGCAGGAGGTCGCCCCCGTGGCGCTGGAAGGGGCCGCGGGCCAATCGGGCCCTGTGGTGCTGGAGGTGGAGGACCTGTGGGCGTACGGCGACAAGGGTACGTGGGCCCTCCGGGGTGTCTCGTTCGAGGTGCGCGCAGGTGAGGTGCTCGGGGTCGCCGGGGTGTCGGGCAACGGCCAGGAGGAACTGGCACAGGTGCTGGCGGGCCTGCGGCCTGCCGCGTCCGGTCGCGTTCGCTTCGAGGGCAGGGACATCACGCACCGACCGCCGCTTGACCGGTGGCGGATGGGGATGGGCTACGTTCCCGCGGACCGGAACGGAGTCGCATCTGTGGCCCCCTTCACCCTGGTGGAGAACACCGGCCTCAACTACCACTTCGACCGGGAGCTCTGCCGGCGGGGGTTGCTAGACTACCGTCGCCTGGAGGAGCTCACGCGGCGGATCCTGGCCACCTTCCAGGTGCGGGCACCGCATCCGTACGCGCAAGCCCAGCAGCTGTCTGGCGGCAACCTCCAGAAGCTCGTGGTGGGCCGCGTCCTCTCCCGGCGGCCTCGCCTGCTGGTGGCCCATCTCCCGACCCAGGGGCTCGACGTGGAAGCCACCGCCTTTGTGCGCGCCCAGCTGCTTGAGGCGAGGGCGCAGGGCGCCGCGGTGCTGCTCCTGTCCGAGGACCTGGAAGAAGTGCTGTCCCTCAGCGACCGGGTGGCCACCCTGTACGAGGGCAGAATGGTCTCGGTGCTGCCCCGCGAGGCCGTGGACGTGCGCATCGTGGGTGCCCTCATGGCGGGCGGGCGCGCACAAGGGGTTGCGCCGTGAAGCCCCGCCGTGCGGAGTACAGCTCCGTCGTTGCCCATCCGGTGCTGCGGGCCGGCGTGGCCGTGGGCCTTGCCCTGGGAGCTGCGAGCGTCCTCTTCTGGGCTTCCGGCGCCGACCCGCTCGCCGCGTACCGGGTCATGTTCGGTTACGGCTTCTTAAACCCGTCGGGGCTCGTGGCCTCCTTACACCGGGCCATCTACCTCGCTCTCTGCACCTCGGCCTTCATCGTGCCCCTGCGGGCAGGGCTGTGGAACGTCGGCCTGCCCGGCCAGGTGTACGCAGGCGCTCTCGCCGCGTACGCGGTACCGTTCGTCCTGGGCCTCCACAGAACGCTCTCTGGCCAGCCCGGTTTTGCCGTTCCCCTGCTCATGGCGGTGGCCGCGGCGGTGGCGGGTGCCTTCCTCGGAGGGTTGGTGGGGTTCCTGCGGGCGCGCATGCAGGTCAACGAGATCCTGGTCACCATGATGCTGAACTCGGCCCTCTTCTGGATCGTGTCGGACTTCATCAAAGAGGGCGGCCCGTTCATGAGTGCCACCGCCGAGGGCGAAAGCTTCACGCTTCCGGACCCGCTGCGCCCCGCGCTGTGGGCCGGGCTTCCGCCCACGGCCCTGGGGGCCGTGGGGGTAGCCCTGGTGGTGGACTTCGTGTTCTCCCGCACCGCGGCCGGCTATCGCGTCCGTGCCTTCGGGCTCAACCCCCGGGCAGCCCGCTACGCGGGGATCGACCCGGTCCGTGTGTCCCTGGGCGTGTTCGCGGTGGGCGGCGCGCTCGCCGGCCTCGCCGGTTACCACTACTTCGCCGCGGTGCCCGGCCTGTACAAGATCCCCACCAACTACGGCTACTACGGCGACCTCTCCTTCTACGGGATCATCTGCGGCCTCATCGCCCGTGGCAGCGCCATGGGTGCTCTGCCCATGGCGCTGCTGTTCGCGGGGATGTCGCTGGGCGGTCGCTTCGCACAGGGCGCCCTGCGGCTCCCGTTCGGCGTGGACTACGCGATCCTTGGGCTCCTCATGACGACCTTCGTCGCCACCCACCTCCTCGACCGCGCCCGCCTCCCCCTGCGGCCGCGCTCCACCCGCCTGGCGCAGCCCGGGAAGACCCGTGCGGAGGGTACCCTGTGACCGAGCTGTTGCTGCGCAGCCTGGAAGCGTCCACGGTGTTCCTGCTGGCCGCTCTGGGCGAGCTCATCAGCCAGCGGTCGGGCGTGCTGAACGTGGGGCTCGAGGGGCTCATGCTGTTCGGCGGCACCGCGGCCTTCATCCTGACGCAGGCCACGCACAGCTACCTGGCGGGCGTCGGCGTGGCGTTGGCGGCGGGCGCGTTCCTTGGCTTGCTGCACGGCTTTTTCTCCGTGACGCTCAGGGGAGATCAGGTGGTGAGCGGCATGGGCCTGTGGATCCTCAGCTTCGGCCTCACCACGTACCTGGGGAGCCCCCACACCGGCCCGCTGGGGATCCAGCGGCTGCCCCCGGTTCTGGGCCTTTCGCCCTTCGTGGCTGTGGCCCTCGCCCTCGTCCTCGGTTGCTGGTTGCTGCTGTTCCGCACGGCCGCCGGGCTTGCCATCCGTTCCGTGGGAGAGAACCCCGCGGCCGCCGCCGCCTCAGGTGTGGATGTGCGCGCCGTGCGGTACCTCTGCGTGGTGGCCGGGGGAGCGCTGGCGGGACTGGGCGGTGCCGCCTACACGCTGTCGTACAACCCGGTGTGGAACTACAACTTCCTCATGGGTTGGGGCTTCGTAAGCCTGGCCCTGGTGTTCTTCTCCATGTGGAACCCCTGGCTGCTCCTGGGAGGGTCAGTCCTCTTTGGGGTGATGTGGCAGCTGTCCTTGAACCCAGAGCTGGTCCTGCCCGGGGTGCTGTCCCGCTACGTGTGGAGGGCGATCCCCTTCGTGACCACCATCGCAATCCTCGCCCTCATCTCCACACAATGGTTCCGCACCCGCTGGGGCCTCGCAAAGCCAGAGGCTCTGGGGCTGCCGCACGCGCCGGAGTGAAGCCGTTGGACCTCTGGTGCCCGGAGGGGGATTCGAACCCCCACGGGTTTCCCCACACGCCCCTCAAACGTGCGCGTCTGCCAGTTCCGCCATCCGGGCACACCGGCTACGCCGGACAAGCTGGATTATAGCCGGCCCGCTCGCTGTCCCGCCAGGGGTCAACGCACAAACCCCAGGTAGGCACTTGTCAGGGCGAACAGGACCGAAGCCACCGCGGTGGCTCGCGTGAAGAAGGTCTCCCGGGGTCTGGGGCCATGGAACAGCCGCGCGCTCCCGCCGATGGCGCCCAGCCCCTCCCCCTTGGGCCCCTGGAGGAGCACGAGGCCCACGACCGCGGCCGCGAGCACAAAGTGCAACACCAACACCAACTTCTCCATCCCGTCTCCCGATCCGGAGGAGTCCACCTGATCTTACCCGCACCCGGGCCGGTGCTGCAACCGCCCCGCGCCCCTGCCCGTGGGGACTCAGGGGTCAGGCGGGCCTTTGCGCGGCCGCGCGGGCGATCCTCACGAACTCCCCGGGATCCAGACTGGCGCCTCCCACCAAAGCCCCATCCACGTCCGGCTGGCTGAGAAACTCTGCCGCGTTGCGGCTCGTCACGCTGCCGCCGTACTGGACCCGCGTGGCTTCCGCGAATCCTCCAAACCGGCGGCGCAGGAACTCGCGGATCAGGCGGTTGACCCGGCCCGCTTCCTCGCCGCTCGCGGCGCGCCCTGTGCCGATGGCCCACACGGGCTCGTAGGCGATCACCAGCCGGCCCACTTCCCCGCCCGAGAGGTCTGCGGTGGCCTCCGCGACCTGGGAGGTGACCCGGAGCTCGGTCTGACCGGATTCCCGCTCCTCCAGGGTCTCCCCCACGCACAGGATCGGGGTGAGCCCGGCGTTAAAGGCCGCGCGCACCTTCCGCCGCACGCGCTCGTCGGTGTCGCCAAACATCCGGCGGCGCTCCGAGTGGCCCACGATGACATACGCGCACCCCACTTCCGCGAGCATCCCCGCGGACACCTCTCCCGTGAAGGCGCCCTGGCTCTCCCAGTGCACGTTCTGCGCACCCAGCTGTACCGGGGAACCCGCCACGAGCCGACCCACCGTCTCCAGCGCGGTGTAGGGAGGGCACAGCACCACCTCCACCCCCCGCAAGGCAACGAGGTGGGGGAGCGCTGCCTGGACAAAGGCCTCCGCCTCCGCCCGCGTCTTGTGCATCTTCCAGTTGGCGGCCACAAGGGGGGTGCGCACCGGCTCACCGGTCCTGCAGCACCCGGATCCCCGGGAGTTCCTTCCCCTCGAGGAACTCCAACGACGCGCCTCCGCCCGTACTCACGTGGTCAAACCGGTCCAGCAGGCCGAACTGCTCCACCGCGGCTGCGGTGTCGCCCCCGCCCACCACCGTGGTACCCGCGCACCGGGCCACGGCCTGGGCCACCGCCCGCGTCCCTTCCGCGAAGGGCTCCACCTCGAACACGCCCATGGGCCCGTTCCACACCACCAGCCGCGCGCCTTCGATCACCTGGGCAAACCGCCGCGCGGTCTGGGGGCCGATGTCGAGTCCCATCCAGCCATCGGGGATCTCCGTAGCCGGCACCGTGCGCCGGGCTGCATCTGGGCTTGCGCGCTCTGCGGCCACCACGTCCTGTGGCAACACGAACTCCACGGCTCGCCGGCGGGCTAGGTCCAGAAGCTCCCGCGCCAGATCCAGTTTGTCCTCCTCGACCACCGACCGGCCCACCCCGTATCCCTGGGCGCGCAGGAAGGTGTACGCCATCCCCCCACCCACCAGCACGGCGTCTACCCGCGTCAGCAGGTTGCGCAGCACTCCGATCTTGTCGGACACCTTCTTGCCACCCAGGATAGCCACGAAGGGATGGTCCGAGCTCGTGAGCACCCTGCTCAGGTAGCGGATCTCCTTATCCATGAGGAGGCCGGCCACCGCGGGAAGGTGGGCTGCCACTCCCACCGTGGACGCGTGGGCCCGGTGCGCGGTCCCGAAGGCGTCGTTCACGTACAGGTCACCCAGGCGCGCCAGCAGGGCGGCGAACTGGGGGTCGTTGGCCTCCTCCCCGGGGTGGAAGCGCAAGTTCTCCAGCAGGGCGATCTCTCCCGGTTGCAGCCGGGCCACCGCGGCTTCCACCTCGGGGCCCACGCAATCCCGCAGCACCTGCACCGGGCGGCCCAATAGCTGCGCCAGGCGCTCTCCCACCGGCGCCATCCGCAGCTCCTCCACCACCCGCCCCCCGGGGCGGCCCAGGTGGGACATGACGACCACCGCAGCGCCCCGCTCCATCAGGTAGCGCAGCGTGGGCAGGGATTCCCGGATCCGCCGGTCGTCCACTACCCGTCCCTGTGGGTCTAGAGGGACGTTGAAGTCCACGCGCACCAACACCCTTCGCCCCGCGACCTCCACGTCCCGGATCGTGCGCTTCTCCACCGCGGACCACCCGCCGCTAAATCCCCCGCTCGGCCATGTACCGCGCCAGGTCCGCCACGCGGCAGGCGTAGCCCCACTCGTTGTCGTACCAGGACACCACCTTCACCAGGTTTCCACCCACCACCAGGGTGTCCAGGGCGCTGAAGATGGACGACCGGGAGTCCCCCTTGAGGTCGCTGCTCACCAGGGGTTCCTCGGTGTACCCGAGGATGTGGGGGATCCGTTCCTCCGACCAGCGGCGCACCACGGCGTTCACTTCGTCCCGGGTCACAGGCCGGCAGAGGACTGCGGTGAAGTCGATGACGGACACCGTGGACACCGGCACGCGGAAGGCCATGCCGGTGAACTTGCCCGCCAGCTCCGGGATCACCAGCCCCACCGCCCGGGCAGCGCCTGTCTCGGAGGGCACAATGTTCATCGCCGCAGCCCGGGCGTCCCGCGGATCCTTGGCGGCCACGTCCAGCAGCCGCTGGGAGTTGGTGTAGGCGTGCACCGTGGTGAGGATCCCCTTCTCGATGCCGAACTCCTCGTGGAGCACCCGGGCCACCGGAGCGAGACCGTTGGTGGTGCAGGAGGCGTTGGACACGATTCGGTGCTGGGAAGGGTCGTACCGATCCTCGTTCACCCCGAGCACCACGGTCAGATCCTCGTTCTTCGCAGGTGCGGAGATGATGACCCGCTTCGCCCCGGCGTCCAGGTGCGCCCGTGCCTGCCTGGCGTCCGTGAACAGCCCCGTGGACTCCACCACCAGATCCGCCCCCACTTCCCTCCACGGGATCCGGCCGGGCTCCCGCTCCGCGAAGACCCGGATGCCATGGCCGTCGATGACGATCTCGCCGTCCCGGGCCTCCACGGTCCCGGGGTAGACACCGTAGTTGGTGTCGTACTTGAACAGGTGGGCGTTCATGGCGGCATCCACTAGGTCGTTCACCGCCACCACCTCCAGGTGCTCCCGACACCGCTCCAGAATGGCCTTGACCACCTGGCGTCCGATCCGTCCGAACCCGTTCACCCCCACGCGGACCACGGCGTCCACCTCCTTCGGCTCCCTCACGACTCCCCCGCAGGCCGTGCCGGCTCCCGCGCCAGCCCCCGCAGGAGATCGCGGCGGATGAAGCTCACGTTGTTGAAGATGCGCATGCTGAACACGATCACGGCTCCCAGGTACACGTCCACTCCGAGCAGATCCCCGATGGCGGTCAGAAGCGCGGCGAAGCAGGTGTTCACCACGAACCCGCTCGTGAACACCATCAGATCGAACCGCCCCTCCAGCTGCGCCCGCAGCCCGCCCAGGATGGTGTCCAGGGCCGCCAGGACCGCGATGGCCGTGTACTTCACGAAGTGGAGGGGAATCTCTACGCCCACCAACAGGCCAAGCACCACACCCACCACGAGTCCCACCAACGGCAACCACATGGTCCTCCTCCTTACCCCGCGGTGCTCCGCGACCGGCGCGATCCCCTCCCTACGGCTCACTCCGCGCGTAGCGGAACTCGAAGCCGCCCCGGTACGCGGGTACGCGCACCTCTTTGGCCTTGATGACCCGCACGGGGAACTGGAACGCCCGCAGCGCCGCCAGCGGTCCCCCTTCCCCCTCCAGGGCTGTTTGCAGCGCCTCCGGGCTCCCGATGGCCACCACCACGTAGGGGGGAGCGAGCCGACGGGCATTGCACAGAATCGTGGTCCCCACGCAGCTCAGCCCCGTGGTGGAGACCACCCGCTCCCCGTTCACCGCCACCGCCTCTGCTCCCGCGGCCCACAGCGTGGCCACCACTGCCTGGAGGTCGGTGTAGTGCACCAGCACCAAGTTGGGGTCGTCCCCGGGCTGGAGGGGCCGGGGGCTGTCGCTGATCTCCACCACCACGCCAGGGCCCCGGACGGCCTCCACGCCCGCCGCCAGCCGCAGGGCCTCAAGGCGGCGCCGCAGCTCTCGCTGGGCGCCCTGGTCCCGGATGGCCGCCTCCTCGTATCGTTGCACCTGTTCCCGCAGCACCGCGATCTCAGCCTCCAGCCGCTCCCGGTACCGGGCCTGTTCGCGGAGGACGAACGCCAGTTCCTCCAGACGCTGGGAAGGGATCCGGAGGTTGGCGCGGATGGACGTCTCCACCCGGACGTGCCAGGTGACCAGAAGCCCCGCCGCCAGAAAGACGGCGGTGAGGGCGAGCTGGAACCGCTTTCGCGGAAACCGCACACCCCTAGTATAGGGCTGCGCCTCAGGCCTGCCGCCCCTCCAGCTTCTTCTTGATGCGTTTGAGGCGGAAGACGTCCTCGCGGGCGCGCTGCTCCAGCACGTCGTTGATGTAGCGGATCTCGGCCCGAATCCGGGGGATCACCAGCTGCTCCAGCGCGTTCACCCGCCGGGTGGTCTTCTTGATCTCCTCGCCGATCTTGCGCAGGCGGAGTTCGGTGCTGGCCACCTCCAGAATAGCATCCAGCACCCCGTCGAAGGCCTCCGCGCTCTCCAGGGTCCGAACGCTCACCGCGGTGGGGCTCAGGCCGCGTTCCAGGAGCGAGCGCCGGACCCGAAGGCTGCGGACTTCGGGGACCTTGATGCCCCAGATGTTGCGGATCTCCACGTCCACCAGGACCGGCCTCCGGTCCCCTAGGGCGGCTGCCTCCAGGGCTTGCCGTCCCTCCACCGCCTTCGCGAGGCTCAGGATCACGTAGGCCTTCTCGGACACCGCGTTCAGCCGGTCCCGGGCCGCCAGGGCCTGTCGAACCACCTGGAAGAACTCCGCCACGAGCGCGTCCCGCTTGCGTTTGAGCAGATCCACGCCCTGCTGCGCCACCCGCAGCTGGTTCTTCCGCTGCAGGAGGTTCATGCGGGTCGGGCTGACCAGCTCAGGCATCCATTCCCTCCAGCTCCGGGACCCTGCGGCCTTTCGCCCCTAGCGTCCGGACAGCCGCTCGCTCTCGCGCCACAGCTGCTCCACCGCTTCTCCGAAGTAGTACTTCTCCACGTGGTCCTGCTTGACTCGCTTCAGCTCCTCCTTGGGGAACAGGGAGAGCAGCTTCCAGCCCAACTCCAGGGTCTGCTGGATGGTCCGTTCGGTGTTCCCCTGGTTGAGGAACTCCCGCTCGAAGGCCTCCGCAAACCGCAGATACAGCCGGTCTCGCTCCGTCAGAGCCTCCTCGCCGATGATGGCCACCAGGCGGCGGAGGTCCACGCCGTTGGCGTAGGCGCTGAACAGCTGATCCTTGAGTCCCGCGTGGTCTTCCCGGGTGCGGCCGGGGCCGATCCCGTCGTTCATCAGCCGGGACAGACTCGGCAGCGGATTGATGGGAGGGTAGATCCCCTGGCGGTGCAGAGCCCGGCTCAGCACGATCTGCCCCTCGGTGATGTAGCCCGTGAGGTCCGGGATGGGGTGGGTGATGTCGTCGTCCGGCATGGTGAGGATGGGTAGCTGCGTCACGGACCCTTTGCGCCCCTGGATCCGACCCGCCCGCTCGTAGATGGTGGCTAGGTCGGTGTACATGTACCCGGGGTAGCCGCGCCGGCCCGGGATCTCCTCCCGGGCGGCGCCGATCTCCCGAAGCGCCTCACAGTAGTTCGTCATGTCGGTGAGGATCACCAGCACCTGCTTGTCCAGTTCGAACGCCATGTACTCCGCGGTGGTCAGGGCCAGCCGGGGCGTCATGATGCGCTCGATGGTGGGGTCGTCCGCCAGGTTCAGGAACACCACGCTGCGGGCCAGGGCCCCCGTGGCCTCGAACTGCTCGATGAAGAAGGCGGCCTCCCGCTGGGTGATCCCCATGGCGGCGAACACCACCGCGAACTCCTCCTGTTCGCCCAGCACCCTGGCCTGGCGGGCGATCTGAGCTGCAATCTCGTTGTGGGGGAGACCCGCGCCGGAGAAGATGGGGAGCTTCTGCCCCCGCACGAGGGTGTTGAGCCCGTCGATGCTGCTGATGCCCGTCTGGATGAACTCCTGGGGCCGCTGCCGGGCCACCGGGTTGATGGGAGACCCGATGATGGGCAGGCGCTTTTCGGGGATGATGGGCGGGAGCCCGTCGATGGGCTCTCCCCGTCCGTTGAACCGCCGGCCCACGATCTCCGGGCTCACGCCGAACCGCGCCACGTCCTCCCGAAGGCTCACCGAGGTGTGGGCCACGTCCAACCCCGTGGTCTCCTCGAACACCTGGATCACCGCGTGCTGCCGGGACACCTCGATGACCTGGCCGCCCCGCACGCTGCCGTCGGGCAGGTGGATGTTCACGATGGCTCCGTAGGCCAGGTCCTGGGCACCCTCCACGAACAGCAGGGGACCCGAGATGTACGAGATGGACTGGTACTGCTTCGTGGCCAGCTCCATGGCCGCCTCCTTTCAGCTCGCCGCGGGCACCCGGAACGCCTGGGCCATCCCCTGCAGGAACTCCTCGGTGTAGGCCGGGAATCGATCCGCGGGCACCTCCTTCATGCGCCCAATTTCCCGGATCTGCGGCAGGTTCAGGATGTCGTCCATGGGCACACCGCGGCGCAGGGCCGCGCTGGCTTCGTCGTAAAAGCTCAGGATCGCCTTCAGGATGCCGTAGGACTTGATGGGCGGGCAGTAGGCATCCACGTCGGAGAAGGCGGACTGCTGCAGGAAGTCCTCCCGCAACATCTTCCCCGCCTCGATGACCAGGCGCTGGTCGTCCTGAAGGGCATCCGGCCCCACCAGCTGCACGATCTCCTGCAGTTCTGCCTCCCGCTGCAGCAGGGCGGAGGCCCGCTCCCGGAGCTGCTCGAAATCCTCCGGCAGGTTCTGGCGGTACCACTCCCGGAACAGGGGCGTGTACAGACTGTAGGAGCGCAGCCAGTGGATGGAGGGGAAGTGGCGCCGGTTAGCCAGCCCGGCGTCCAGGGACCAGAAGGCGCCCACAATCCGCAGCGTGGCCTGGGTTACCGGCTCCGACAGGTCCCCACCGGGCGGGGAGACAGCCCCGATGACGGTGATGGCGCCCCGCCGCTCCGGGCGGCCCTGGCAGATCACGCGGCCCGCCCGCTCGTAGAAGGCAGCCAGGCGGCTGGACAGGTAGGGTGGGTACCCTTCCTCCGCAGGCATCTCCTCCAGCCGCGAGGAGATCTCCCGCATCGCCTCCGCCCACCGGCTGGTGGAGTCCGCCATCAGGGCCACCTTGTAGCCCTGGTCGCGCCAGTACTCCGCCATGGTGATCCCCGTGTACACAGACGCCTCTCGGGCCGCGACCGGCATGTTGCTGGTGTTGGCGATGATGATGGTGCGCTCCATGAGCGGCCGGCCAGTCCTCGGGTCCTCCAGCTCCGGGAACTCGTCCAGCACGTGCGTCATCTCGTTGCCCCGCTCCCCGCAGCCCACGTAGATGATCACGTCCGCGTCCGCCCACTTGGCCAGGGTCTGCTGCATCACGGTCTTGCCGCTGCCGAAGGGGCCGGGGATGGCCGCCGTCCCGCCCATGGCCACGGGGAACAGGACGTCGATGACGCGCTGGCCGGTCACCAAGGGTTCCCGGGGATCGAGGCGCCGGGCCTCAGGCCTCCCCAGGCGGACGGGCCAGGTGTGCATCAGCCGCAGCTCCCGGCCGTCCTCCAGCCGCGCCACCACATCGGTGACGGTGAACTCCCCTTCCCGCACCTCCGCCACCCGGGACGGCGTGACGTCCGGCGGTACGAGGATGCGGTGCGCGAACCCAAACTCTTGCACCTCCCCGATCACGTCCCCGGGTCCCACCGAGTCTCCCACGGACACCGAAGGCCGGAAGGCCCAGCGGCGGGTGCGGTCCAGGGCCGGCGCCACCGCGCCCCGGCGCACGAAGTCACCCTGCTGTGCCCGCACGTCCGGCAGCGGCCGCTGGATGCCGTCGAAGATGTTGCTGAGCAGCCCGGGGCCCAGTTCCACCGCCAGGGGTAAGCCCGTGCTCTCTACCGGCTCGCCCACGAACAGCCCGGAGGTATCCTCGTACACCTGGATGAAGGCGGTGTCCCCGCTGAGCCGGATGATCTCTCCCACAAGCCGCTCGTTGCCCACCCGGACGATGTCATACATCCGGGCGCCCCGCATGCCGCGCGCGATCACCGCAGGCCCGGCGATCTTGACGATCTCACCCCGCATACCTGCACCGCCTCCTTACCGAAGCTTCACGTAGAACCCGATGTGCTCCTTCACCAGCCGGGCGATGTACTCCTCGCCGGACTCCAGCCTGGCCTTAGGAGCCGGGAACGGCACGATCACCGGCAGGTCCCGGCCCCGCAGCACGCGCGCCACCTCCGCCTCCACACCAGCGAGCAGCGCCTCGTTCACCGCCACCAGCCCGTAGTCCTGGCCCACGACCCCACGCAACGCCTCCACGGCGCCCGGCGGGTCGTCCGCCTCGAACACCTCTGCGCCCGCCAGCCGGAACCCGGTGGCCGTTTCAGGGTCGGTGATCACCGCCACCCGGTACGCCATGGCTACACCAGCGCCATCTCCCGCCGCACCAGGTCCCGCGACAGGCCCAAGGCCTTGCTGCGGGCGATGAGCCGCAGGTTCCGCACCTCCGCGGCCAGTAGGGTCAAAAACCCCACCACCACGTCCACGCCGAGAGGCTCGCCCAGGTACAGCTCCGCCAGCCGCCGGTTCAGCTGCTCCTCCAAAGACCGCTCCACCTCCGCGGGCGTCCGACCCTCGGGGTGGATGCCGCGCGCCCGGACCTCCCGCAGCCCGAACTCCCGGGTCTCAGGATCCGTCAGGTTCCGGAACATCTCCCGGGTGATGACCGCACCCCCCTCCACGAAGAACCGCTCTCGTTCTTCCGGCGTCAGGTCCGGCAGCTGCTGGAGTTTGAAGGCGGTTTTCACGTTGGTGTGGTCGATCTGCGTGCGCACCAGCTCACGGACCACCGCGCCGTCGCGGCCCATGCCGCGGGCCACCGCGAGGGCCCACTCGTAGTACGCCCGGTCCAGGGCCAACTCCAAGACCAGCAGGTCCCGCGACCCTTCGTAGCTCCGTGCGGCTTCCGCCAGCGCCCCGGCCAGCGGGTGATCCCACGTAGCGAGGGTCGAGACCACCGCGGGGATGTCCGGCTGACGGAGCAGTTCCCGCAGCCGCACCTCGGTGAGCTGCGCCGCGGGGACCAGGCTCTGCTCCGCCACCTCTGGAGGGTACCCCGCGTGCTTCGCCCGAAGCACGATCCGCAGGTTGTGGACGTCCCACTGCGCCACCAGCACCTCCAGGAGCTGGCGGGGCTTGCCGTCCGCGAAGGACAGCACCCGGCGGACGGTCTTCTGGAAGTGCTGCATCAGGGCCTCGTCCACCGCCCGCAGCCCGTGGTAGCGGGTCAAGGCCTCCTGGAGCTCCGGCCCGTAGGGGGTGTTGCCCAGCGCCTGCACAAACGCTTGCAGGTCTGGCACCGCCAGCAGTTCCTCAAATCGGCCTGGTGGGAGCAGGCGGGAACGCATAGCCTTGACCCGAGCGTTGATGTAGCCGAAGTCCGCCGGCACTAGTCCCCCCAGAGCACGTCTGCGACCTGCGACAGGAGGACCTGCCGGGCGCGTTCCAAGCGCGAGGGCAAGGTGTTCTCCACGGTAAACCGGCCGTCCGGACTGCGCACCCGGACTCCACCCCGGACAGCCGAACTCGGCTGCACCTCCGCATTGAGCCCCAGCTCCCGCGCCGCCGCCTCCACCGCGGCCACGTCCCGTTCCGCGCACTCCACCACCACGTGGCCGGGGGACCCAGAGACCGCTTCCCGCAGCAGCTCCCGCAGCACGGGGGCGAAGCGCACCGGCTCGTGGGCGATCCTCTCCAGCTCCTCCCCCGCACGCCGGAAGACCTCTTCCACCAGCTGGTCCTTGGTCTCCAGCAGCAGGGAGACCGCCTTCACCTTCGCGACGCCCTGGGCGCGGATCCGGGTGGACTCCACCTCCGCCGCCACCCGGCGGCGGTGTTCCTCCAGCTTGGCCTTCGCCTCCGCCTCCGCCTCCTGAACGATCCGGGTCGCGCGCTCCCGTGCCTCGGACAGCAGCCGTTCCCGCTCGGCCTCCGCCTCGCGCTCGAGCAGGTCAATGAGCTCGGAGGACATCACGCCTCAGATCCGCCCGATGAGGAAGAAGGCCACGAGGAAGCCTAGGATGATCATGGTTTCGGGCAGCGCCAGGAACACCAGCATCAGGCCACCCACCTCCGGGCGCTCCGCCATGGCGCCGGCTGCCGCCGCACCGATGCGAGACTGGGCCCACGCGGTCCCTAGAGCTCCGAAGGCCAGGGACAGCGCCGCCGCCATGCCGAGCAACCCCGCCCTCAGCCCGTCCCCCCGGGCCGGGGCCTCAGGGGCTTCCGCCGCCAGCGCGGGAAGCGCCAGAACCGCCGCCAGGACCAACGCCATCGCCACAACCCGAACTGCCTTGTGCATGAGAACGTTCACCTCCCTGTTCGTTGGAATGGTCGGTACGGCTCTCCGGTCTCCTCGTGGTACTTGACCTTGGTGAAGAACTCCACCCAGTGTAGACGCGCAGGCTGGATCACGTGCCCCACGATGGTGAACACGAAGAACAACGCCTGTGCGGCCGCCGACAGCAGGGACGCCACCACCACTCCTGCCCACCCACCCAAGCCGAACGTCTGCGCCATGGTGGGGCCCAACTCGTTGGCGGCGCTGGCGAGCGCGGCCGCCGCCAACCCAAAGGCCATTAGCCGCGCGTGGCTGAGTACGTGCCCGAACGCCGTGGCGGACTCCAAAAACCACATGGGGTTCGCAACTCGGAAGGCGAGCCCGACCGCGAAGACCGCCAGGGCCGCCCACAGGAACGACCAGCTCACGGGCACCACCGCCGTCGGCAGGAGTCCGGACAGCCCGCCGAGCAGGAGCAGCACCCACGTCAGGGTGAGCAGGAGGACGAGACTCTCGAACACTCCTCGGAGGTGCCGGTGCAGCACAGCCATCCACAGGTGCCCCAGAAGCCCTCCGTAGATCATGACCATCCCCACAAGTACGATCAGCTGGAAGTACAGATCCCGGTGGGCCCCCACGCGGTCGAACACCGGGTGCACGTGGAACAGCAGCTCCGGGAGGTTGCCGAAGACCTCCCCGTACAGGGCGCCGAACACCACCACCCAGAAGGACACCACCCGGACGATCCACGACAGGCCGGCCAGAGTTGCGGGCGCAATCTGAAGGTTCAGTAAGCCGATCTCCAGGGCCTGCCCCTTGCGCGCCCGGTTGCGCATCCACCAGCCCACCAAGAAGAACACCATGCCGTAGCCCACGTCTCCAATCACCAACCCGACGAACAGTGGGAAGGTGACGGCCAGCAGGGGACTCGGATCCCACGTGCCGTAGCGCGGGGGCCGGAAGATGGACAGCAAGAGTTGGAACGGTCGGACGGGTACGGGGTTTTCCAGGGCGACGGGGACGCGGGCGACTTCGTGCTCGTCGTGGGGGTCTGCGGGAGCGTCGACCACCACTACCTCGTCGCCGAATCTTTGCCGCAGCACCCCTCGCAACCGAGGGACGTCCCGGGTGGGGACCCAGCCGTGCACGATGAAGGTGTAGCGGGACTGCGCGAAGTTCGGCAATACCTGCAGCTTGGCCAGCTCGTCCCGCAGCCGCGCCTCCACCGCCTGCAGGGTCGCCCGCGCGCTGCGGCTCAAGGCCTCGAGCCGCTGCTGGCAATCCGCCAGCACCTGGGGCAGCTCGTCCCTCCGGCGGGCCATCTCCTGGACCGCCTCGGCGGCCGGCCGGTCCGCGAACTGCGCGGGCAGCCGCAGCTCCGTGATCCCCGCCCGCTGGAGGAAGGACCGCACCGCGTCTGCGTCCCGCCGGTGGAAGGCCACCACCACGCCCGTGGTCTTCTCGTCGATCTGACGCGACACCACCTCCACCCGGCCTCCGGTGATCCTCCGGAGCTCCTGGTGGAGCGCCGCGACCTCCGCCTGGGGTTTGCCCCGCAGCACGAACCCATAGGTTTCGAAGTGGCGGCTGCCCTGCAACGCCCCGAGCAGGGGTGACAGCACGCGCAGCGCCCCCTCGTACGAGCGGATCAGCTCCAGCTCCTCCTCGGCTTCAAGCCGCTGGCGGACCACCTCGCGGGCCTCCCGTTCGATGGGCTCCAGGAGCGCCTCGAGATCGTCCAGGGTCAGGTCCGACAGGTCGGGGATGGGCGCGGGCCCGGTGCGAGGCAGGAGGTGGAGTAGCCCCGTCGTGCGGGCCACAAGCGCCTCCAGCCGGCGCTGGTACCGCTCCTCCTCGCTCCCGGGTTCCACCGGCCGGAGCTGGGGCACCTCCTCCGCCTCCACCCGGTCCACGTGCATGACACCCAGGCGCTGAATGGCGTCGGTCACCTCGCCGAGCCGCCGCTTGGGGCCCAACACGATCACGCGGCTCATCTCCACGATCACGTCGAAAGCCCCCGCAGCACCGCTTCCACCACCAGGCGAACGGCTGCCTCCACCTTCGGCTCCGCCTGGGCCCGGAGTCGTTCTGCCTCCTCCCGAGCGCGGCGCAGGACTTCCTCCTGCACCGCTCTGCCCTCCGCCTCCGCCTGCGCCCGAATCTGCTGCTCCAGCCGCTGCGCCTCTTCCTCCGCCTGCGCCCGGATCCGGGCGGCCTCCGCCTCCGCCTGCCGGATGATCTGCTCGGCTTCGGCGCGCGCCTCCAGAACACGCCGCTCCAGCTCCTGTTCCTTCTCCGCGAGCAGCTGCAATACGTTCGAGTCTCGGCGGTCGTGGCCGTAGGCCATCCTACGATGCCTCCTCGCGACGCGCTCCTTCGGTCCGGCGGAAAACCGCGCGGTGGGGCGCCGTGCGGCCGCCGTTCAGCCACACGAGAAGCGGCCCCCGCCTCGCCGGCCCGGCGTCAGGGTACCGCTTCATAGCTATCGTACCACACGGCCCACTCCACCTGCACCGTTCCTCCGGCACCCTGCCGTTTTGGCGAGCGCAAGACGGGTGCGGGCTTCTTCGGTTCCACCGCAGGCTCCTAGACGCCGAGCATCCTTCGGGCGGTCTCCACAAATACCACCACCGGCTGCGGGTAGACTCCCAAGGCCAGGGTGCCCACCAGCGTGACCACCAGGCCGGCCCGCAGCCCCGGGGGGGCGGACGCAGCCGTGGCCGCGGGCGGGGGCATGAGGTACAAAGCCCGCAGCACCCCGACGTAGTAGTACAGGGAGACCACGCTGTTGGCGACGCCCAGTGCCGCGAGCCACAAAAGCCCTGCGTCCACCGCGGCCGCGAACAGGTAGAACTTCCCGAAGAACCCGGCGGTGGGCGGGATCCCGGTGAGGGACAGCATGAACACCGCCATGGCCGCCGCCACCCAGGGGAGCCGCTGGCTCAGCCCGGCGTGGTCCGGGATTTCGTCGGAGCCCGTGGCGTCCGCGGCCACCATGGCCACAAAGAAAGCTCCGAGGTTGGTGAACAGGTAGGCCAGCAGGTAGTACAGCAGGCCCTGCTGTGCCCAGGGGGACCGCCAGGCGGCAAGCCCGATGAGCAGGTACCCCGCGTGCGCGATGCTGGAGTACGCCAGCATCCGCTTGAGGTTGCGCTGCACCAGGGCCAGCAGGTTGCCCACGGTCATGGTCACGGCGCTCAACGCCGCCAGGACCAGCGGCCAGTTCACCGTGTCCGGGGGGACCGCCACGGCCAGGGTGCGGGCCAGGGCCGCAAACCCCGCGGCCTTCGGGCCCACGGAGAAGAACGCGGTTACGGGGGTTGGTGCGCCTTCGTACACATCAGGGGTCCACTGGTGGAAGGGCACCATGGACACCTTGAACCCGAACCCCGCCAGCGCCATCCCCACCGCCAGGTAGGCGGCCGAGTCCGCACGTCCCAACCGCGCCCCCACGTCGTACAGGCTGGTGCTGCCCGCCAGCCCGTACAGCAGGGAGAAGCCGTACGCCATCACCCCCGTGGTGGCGGCGCCGTACAGGAAGTACTTCACCCCCGCCTCGTTGCTCTTCGGGTCCTCCTTGAGGAATCCGGCCAGCAGGTAGGAACTCAGGGACACGAACTCGATGCTGAGCAGCAGCAAGATCAGGTCGGAGGCGCTGGCCATGAGCAGGAGTCCCAACCCGGCGAACAGGAGGAGGACGAAGGCTTCGCCCACGTGCGAGGTGCGGCTCGGGAAGTAATCTAGCCCCACCAGGACCACGAGACCCGTGGCCGCGAGCGCGACGAACTTGAAGTACAGCCCGAACACATCCACGGTGTAGGTATCCGCAAAGATCCGCACGCCCTGGGTGCCGAGCATCCCCAGATCCCGCAGGAGCACACCTGCCGCCCCGCCGGCGGCAGCCAGCGACCCCAGGGCCAACCAGCCCACCCACCGCTTCTTCTCCCGCGGTAACAGCAGGTCCACCACCAGGAGCAGGACCCCCGCGGCGGCCACCACCACCTCCGGGGCCAGCCAGCGCAGGTCAGCCCAGTTCATCGCAGCATCGCCACCACGTCCAGACTGGCTAGGTTGATCACGTCCAAGAGCGGCTTCGGGTAGACCCCGAACACGATCATGAGCACCACCAGGGGCACGAGGGTCCACATCTCCCGCCGGTCCAGGTCCGGCAGCTCGGCCCAGCGCGGGTTGGTGGGCCCGAGGAAGATCCGCTGGATGGTCCACAGGAAGAAGGCGGCGGTGATCACGATCCCCAGAGCGGCCAGGGCGGTGAACACGGGGAAGATGCTGAAGGATCCCACAAAGATCAGGAACTCCGCCACAAAGCCCATAAGTCCCGGCAAGCCCAGGGAGGCGAACATGGCGGTGATGGACACCGCTCCGTATTTGGGTAGCACCGCCCACAGCCCGCCGAAGTCGTCCACCCCGCGGGTGTGGGTTCGGTCGTCGTAGATCACACCCACCACGAGGAACAGAGCGCCGGTGATGATCCCGTGGGCCAGCATCTCCATGGTGGCGCCGTTCAGCGCGGTGGCGGCCGCCTGCTGGAGCCCGGGGCGTCCGTGGGCCCACGCGGCCGCCGCCACGGCCAGCATCACGTACCCCATGTGGTTCACGGAGGAGTACGCCACCAGCTTCTTCAGGTCCGTCTGCGCCATGGCCACCAGGGCGCCGTAAATCACGCCGATCACCGCCAGGATCGCGATCAGGGGCGCGTGCTGCTGGAACACCTCAGGGAACAAGGGCAGGCTGAACCGGACGAACCCGTAGGTGCCCAGCTTCAGCAGGATGGCGGCCAGGATCACGCTGCCCGCGGTGGGCGCCTCCACGTGAGCGTCGGGCAACCAGGTGTGGAAGGGCCACATGGGCACCTTGATCGCGAAGGACAGGAAGAAGCCCCAGAAGGCCAGTTGCGCCAGCAAACCCGTGCCTCCGAGCGGCCGCTGGCGGATGATCTCCAGGACGTCGAAGGTCCGCTGTCCTGCGGGCAGGTGGAAGTACAGCAACAGGATCCCCAGGAGCATGGCCAGCGAGCCCACCAGGGTGTACAGGAAGAACTTGATGGCCGCGTACTCCCGCCGGGGGCCACCCCAGATGCCGATGAGGAAGTACATGGGTACCAGGGTGAGCTCCCAGAACACGTAGAACAGGAAGAAGTCCAGAGCGAAGAATACCCCCAGCATCCCCGTGGCGAGCAGCAGAAACAGCAGGTTGTACTCCTTCACGCGGTGGCTCTCCCGGAAGGAGTACAGCACCGACAGCACGGTGAGCAGCGTGGTGAGGAGGGCGAGCACCAGGCTCAGCCCGTCCACCCCGACCTTGTACTGGATTCCCACCGAGGGGATCCACGACGCCTGCTCGATGAGTTGGATCCCGGGCCGGCCGAACTCAAAGCGGGTCAGGATGGCCAGGGAGGCCACGAACGTGGCAAGGCTGAAGCCAAAGGTCACCTTCCGGATGCGCTCCGGGTCCTCCTTGGGCAGGAACAGGAGGACCACGGCTCCCACCAGCGGTAAGAACAAGGTGACTGTCAGGATTGGCATGGCCAAACCCCCAGCGTCCAGGTTGGAACGGTTCTGCGGCCCATGTCCCCTACAGCCTCCACAGGCTGACCAGAACGATCACCCCTAGCCCCGCCGCGGCCACCAGGATGTAGTTGTACGCCCGCCCCGTCTGCAGGGGCCGCAGCACGAACCCCAGGCCCCGGGTCGCCCACCCCACCAAGTTCACCATTCCGTCCACCACGTACGTGTCGAACAGCCGGTGGAGCCGACTGACCACCACCGTGAGGCCGCCTACCAGGTTCACCAGCCCATCCACCACGTGCACGTCAAACCAGCGCAGGGCCGCGGCCAGCCGCAACCCGCCCCGCACGAA
>JBEQAH010000006.1:0-23837 GCA_041640435.1 bacterium
CCTTCTCCGTGGATCCAGCGCTCCTGGCGGGGCCCACGGGAGTCGCCGTGGATCTCGCTTCGCGGCTGCTCGAAGAAGCGCGGCGCTCCGCCGAAGAGTCCATGCGGGAGCTGCGAGACCGTTTCCCCGCGGCGCGCGCCGTGGTGGAGCAAGCCCCCGCCCGCGAGGGCATCGTACGGGCCGCCCAGGCGCTTCGGGCCGACCTGGTGTGCATGGGCACCCACGGCCGTACCGGCTTACCGCGCCTCCTCCAGGGGAGTGTGGCCCAGCACGTGGTGGTCCACAGCCCCGTCCCGGTGCTCACGGTCCGACGCGGGCAGGAACGTCCTCCCCAGGTCGCCTGTATCCTAGCGCCCACCGACTTCTCTCCCGCCGCGGATGCCGCGTTGCCATGGGCGGACCTCCTGGCTCGCGTTTTCGGTGCGCGGCTTGTGTTGCTCCACGTGGTGGAGGTGACCTACGAACTGCTCGTGGACTTGCCCCCCACGGCTTGGGGCGAAGCCGGGGGAGAAACCATCGCCAGGGAACTGGAGGCGCGGGCACGCGGACAGCTGGAAGCCCGGGCGCAGAGACTGGGGCCTTCCGAACACGTCCTCCGCACGGGACTCGGCGCAGGCCTCTCCCGCCAACTCATCATCGAGGTCGCCAACGAGGTCGGGGCGGACCTGGTGGTGATGGGGACTCACGGCCGCACGGGTGTGGAGCGGATCCTGTTCGGAAGCGTGGCGGAGCACGTGATCCGCACCAGCCCCGTCCCCGTCCTTACCGTCCGGCCGCCTCGGAGATCGTAGGCTCGGTGTCCAGGTCCCCTCAAGGCTACCGGCGGCCAATCCACGTGGGCGGGCGGACCGCCTCCACCCGAACTCGGGCGTCAAGGACCCGCAGGCCTCTCGGATACACCCGTACCGGGTTCAAGTCAAGCTCCACCACCTGCGGTACGTCGTCCGCCAGCGCCCCCACCCGGATCAACAGGTCCTCCAGGGCTCCCACATCGCAAGGGGGGCTTCCCCGGTACCCCTCCAGCAAGGGGAACGTGCGGAGTTCCCGCAGCATCGCCGCGGCATCGGTGCGGGTCAGGGGAGCGAGCCGCACGGACACGTCGCGGAGGAGCTCTACCAAAACCCCGCCCGCCCCGCAGGCCACCACGGGGCCGAAGTGTCGGTCAGACGCTAGACCCACGATGAGTTCCAAGCCCGGCGGTGCCATCTCCTGGACCAGAAAGCCTTCCACCCGGTAGCCTGCGGACCCAACCCGGGCCCCCATCTCCCGGGCGGCTGCTTCCACCGACTGGCGACCCTCCAGGTTCAGCTGGACGCCGCCAAGCTCCGTCTTGTGCACGATGTCGGGCGCCACCACCTTCACAGCGACCGGCCCACCCAGTCGCTCCGCTGCCTTTCCAGCCTCCTCCGGGTTCGGCGCAAACTCCTGCGTCACCAGGGGGATCCCGTAGCAGCGCAGGAGCGCTTCCACCTGCTGCGGCGAAAGCCAACCCGCCCCGCGTCCCACCGCGGTGGCCACCAGGGCCAAGGCCTCGTCCCGCCGCACATCCCCCGGATGGGCCACCACATCCGGGGCCCGACTCCGCCACTGGCCGTACCGCACCGCGTGCGCCAGGGCCCTCGCCGCGGACTCCGGGAATGCGTACGACGGAATTCGTAGCTCGCCGCGCCGCAACAACTCCGGCACCCCCCGGGCGGACATGAACACCGCCAGCACCGTTTTGCGCTGCGGCCACCGCTCCACCGCGTCCACGATGGCCTGCGCCACGTCCTCGGCCCGGGTCACCAGGGGAGGCACGAAGATGACCACCACCGCGTCCACCGCCGGGTCCCCTCCCACCGCGGCCACCGCTTCCCGGTAGTCCTGTGGGGAGGCGGAGGCGATGAGGTCCACCGGATTTCCCACCGCTGCGCGCTGTGAGAGGACCCTCCGCAAGTTCTCCTGCGTTACGGGGCTCAACGGGGGCACCTTGAGCCCCTCGGCCTCACAGGCGTCCGCGCACAGGATCCCGGGGCCGCCGGCGTTGGTGACGATGGCCACGTTGGGCCCCGCGGGGACCGGTTGGTGCGCCAACAACACCGCCACGTCGAACATCTCCTCCAGGCTATCCGTCCGGATCACGCCCGCCTGTCGGAAGAGTGCGTCCACGGTGGCGTCGGAACCCGTCACCAGGGCCCCCGTGTGCGAGGCGGAGGCTCGAACCCCCGCCCCCGTGCGCCCACTCTTCACGGCCACGATGGGTTTGCGCCGGCTCACGCGGCGAGCGATGCGGGAGAACTTCCGCGGATTGCCGAAGGACTCCAGGTACAGCAGGATGACGTCCGTGTTGGGGTCTTCCTCCCAGTAGTTGAGGAGATCGTTCCCCGAGATGTCGGCCTTGTTCCCTACGGACACGAAGCTGGAAAGCCCCAGGCCGAGCCGGCTCGCGTACTCCATCACGGCCAGCCCTAGAGCGCCGCTCTGCGAGAGGAATCCCACTCGGCCCGCCGGGGGCGGCGCGGGGGCGAAGGTGGCGTTGAGCCGGACCGTGGGGTCGGTGTTGACCACCCCCATACAGTTGGGACCGATCAGTCGCATGCCCGCGGCCCGGCAGATCCTCAGGAGTTCCTCCTGGCGCGCCCGGCCCTCCTCCCCGGCTTCCGCAAAACCGGCGGAGATCACCACCAGAGCCCGTACACCCTTGCGGGCACACTGGCGCGCCACCTCTACGACCTGCTCCGCGGGGACCACCACCACGGCCAGGTCCACCGCCCCGGGAATCGCCTCCACGGTCGGGTAACTGACCACGCTCTGGACCACTGGGGCTTGCGGATTCACGGGGTAGACGGGGCCCGCAAAGCCGTACACCAACAGGTTGCGAAAAATCTCACCGCCGATGGTTCCCCGGCGCCGGGACGCCCCCACGACCGCCACACCCCTGGGGTACAGGAAAGAGCGCAGAGCGGCCTGTGCCGCCAGTTGCTCCCGGCGTTCAAACCGTCGCAGCGCCTCCTCAGTCAGCTGTACGGGGAACGTCACGCGCAGCTCTCCCGGCTCCGCGCGGACCTCCACGGGGAACCCGGATTCGCGGAAAACCTCCAGCATCTTGTGGTTGTTGGGTAAGACGGAGGCCTCGAAGATCCGAATCCCCTGCCGCGTGGCCATCTCCGCCAGCTGCCCCAGGAGCAACGTACCCACCCCGCGGCCCTGGAACTCGTCCGCCACGGCGAAGGCCACTTCCGCCCTGTCTGAGTCGGAGGGGATGTAGAGGCCGTGAGCCACCACCCGGGGCGGGTCTCCAAAGGTCACCACCAAGTTCACGGATCTGCGGTTTCGCACGAAACGCCGGATCTGGTCTAAGAGCGCGCTGTCGGTCACGCGGGTGAAGAACCGGTACACGAGGGACTCCTCGGAAAGCCCGCGGTAGAAAGAGACGAGGGCTTCCTCATCATCGGGGTCGGCGGTGCGCACGCCCACCGCGGTCCCGTCGCGCAGCACCACCTCCACATCCCACGGCGAGGCCTGCCCCCGACCCATCACGCTTCCGCCTCTCCGTGCGGTTCCAGTTCTCCTGCCTCCACCGCTACAACCCCGTCCAGGACCCGGACGCAGAGGGCCGCGAGCCGCACCTCTGCCGGGGAGTCCAGCCGGCCCCGCAGTCGCACGACCCCGTCCTTTACCTCCACCTGCACGCGTTCGGGCCCTATGCCCAGCTCCGCCAGGGCTTCCCTCACCCGTCCAGCCAGCTCCTCATCCGGGGCCAGGAAGACCTTCAGAACGTCGTTCCGGGTTACGATCCCAACCACCCGGCCGCCTCGTACGATAGGGATCCGGTTCACGTGGTTCCGTGCCATCAGCGCCGCCACCTGGTGGAGGGGGGTGTCCTCGTGAGCTGTGATCACCTCCCGGGTCATCACCTCCTCCACCACCCTGCCCTCGTACCGACGGAGCAGGGGTCGGACCTCTGGGGGCGGCCCTTGGGCGTGGAAAGCCAGAAGGGGCAACCCCCCAGGGCCTGCCTCCTTGATCAGAAGGTCAGCTTCGCTGACGATGCCGACCAGCCGGCCTCCTTCGTCCACCACGGGCAGCCCGCTAATCCTCCGCCGCGCCATGATGCGCGCCGCCTCCACCAGAGGTGTCTCCGGACGCACCGTCACCGCGGGCGAGGTCATGACGTCTCGAGCGCGCAGCCTCCCCACCCGACACCCCCTCACCGGACTACCAGCGTGCCCCGCATTCCCGCCTCCTTGTGCCCGCCCACGGTGCATTCTACGGCGTAGGTCCCCGGTTGCACCTCCAGGGTGAGGACCTCCTCCTTCTTCGCCGGGACGTAGCCGCTCTTGACACCCAGCGCAGGGATGGACAGGTCGTGAGGGATCACCCCCTCGTTCCGCAGGACCAGCTGGACTCTACCCGCCTGCACCTCGATCCGGGCGGGTTCGAACTTGAACTCCCTCATGCGCACCTCCACCCGTTGGATCGGGGGACGCCTCGCCTCCTCCTGAGCCACATCACCCGACGGGGTTTGAGCCAGAAGCCACACCGCCGCCACCACGCCCACGAACGTAGCGAGGCTCATCCACCCCGTGAAGCGCACCAGCAGGCGGTCTAGATGCTCCATCTCTCCGTCCCTCCTGAAATCCCGCGTTGGAGCCATGACCCGGGCAATGGCACAGTCTGACACGCGGGGACTCATTCCCATGATCCCGTCGGCGCCCTGGCGTGGGTCATCGGGCCTTCGCCCGATTTTACCCACGCCCCGCTGCTCCGCTGCCGGACCGACCTGGCCGGGCGCGCGTCGGATCCCCTCCCGCCGCCCGGCCCGTCTACGGTGAACCGGGAGGGATGCACCATGGAACGGTGGAGGGAGAGGCCCAGCGAACACAGACGGGCGCTGATTGAGGGTCAACGGCTCGGGAAGTGGTCGGCGCGGCTTCCGGAGAATCCCCGCTGGGCGTTGCGGAGGAGAAATGAGGAACTCCGGGAGGAGCGCAAGCGGCTAAACGACGCGCTCGCGGTACACCGTCGGACCCTCGAGGCTGTTCAGGAGCAGCTTTCGGAAGACCGCGCGCTCCACCGACGAGCCTACGCGGAGAACCGCTGGTGGATCGAGCTGGCCCTCAAGTGGTGGGAGAACCATCGGGCGGCGTAAGTCTCGCGCGGGAGCTAAACCGCCGGGAGGGTGGTGTGCTGGAAGGGCTGCTGGACCGGTTCAGGCAGGTGACGGAGCGTGCAGGCGTGCGGGCGGTCTACGGAGATCCCGTCCACGCCCACGGCCGGATACTCATCCCCGTGGCCCGAGTCGTGTACGGGTTCGGGGCAGGAGGGGGACGTCGGCAGCGCCATGAGCAGGAGGAGGACGACGAGGAGGAACGGCAGCACGACGAGGGCGGTGGGGGTGGGGGGGCACTATCCGCGCGGCCCGTGGGGGTGCTGGAGATCCGAGGCGACGAGACCCGCGTGATCCCGATATGGGACGCCAACCGCCTCGTGCTCGTTGCGCTGCTCGCCCTGGCGTGGATGGTGTTCTGGCTTAGTCGCCGACGTCCTCCCTGAACCCTGGGCCCTGCTCCGCTAGAGGATCCGGGACTCCTCCAGTAGCTCCACGAACGCCCGGACCACCTGTGGATCGAACTGGCTCCCCGCGTGGCGTCGCAGCTCTGCGACGGCCTCGCCATGGCCCCGGGCGGCCCGGTACCGCCGGAAGTCCGTCATGGCGGCGTACGCGTCCGCCACCGCCAGGATCCGGGCACCAAGGGGGATCTCCTCTGCCCGCAGCCCGTCCGGGTATCCTCCGCCGTCCCACCGTTCCCGGTGGTGGCGCACAAGCCTCGCCACGCCCCGGAAGCGCGGCACGGCCCGCAGGATCTCCTCACCGATCACGGGGTAGCGCCGAACCAAGTTAAGCTCTTCCTGCGACAAGGGCGCGGGCTTGCGCAGGATCTCTTCCGGGATCGCTACCTTGCCCACGTTGTGCAGCAGTGCTGCCCACCGGATCTCGCGGACCTCCTCCGGCGTGCACCCCATCCGCCGCGCCAACGCTTCCGCCCAGTGCGCGACCACGCTGCTGTGCCCCGCCCCCGCCGGGTCGTGTGCGTCCATGGCGCGCGCCAGAGATAACAGGACTTCCGCGTACGCCCGCTCCAGTCCGTCCACCGCCTCGGCTCGCTCGAGTGCGTCCCCGCTTACTTCGGCAAGTGCGAGGACCAGCTGCACGTCTCCGTCTGAGAACCCGGGAGCTCCCCACCGCCGCGCCACGCTCAGAGCGCCCAGGACTCGGCTCCCCGCCCGCACCGGCACCACGAGGACGGGCCCGACCTCCCCCACCTGTCCGAACAACGGGTCCTCCGGGGGCACGTCCAACCGGACGGCCTCCGTTGTCGCCATGGCGCGCGCGTACGCCCCCTCCAGGGGGAAGCTGGCGCCGGCCAGCTCCTTGAGCAATCCGCAGACGTGGGCGAGGGTGAAGGAGTCGCCGTCAGGCTCCCGGAGCGCCAGCGCCGCGTGGTCGGTCGCCAGCAAGCGCTGCACGTGCGCCACGACCCGCGGCCCGACCTCCCCCAACGTGCGGGCCCCCCGGAGTGCCGAAGCGAACTCCTCCAGCGCTTCGAGCCGAGCTGCGCGCCTGCCCAGCTCCTCCTCCGCCGCCCGCTGCGTGGACACGTCCCTCACCGCCAGGACCAGGCCGCCCACCTGCGGATCAGACAAGCGGTTCCGGCCCGTAACCTCCGCCAACCACGGAACCCCTCCCCGTACCAGGCGGACCGACCAGGTGCGAGAGGCGTGAGGCTCAGCGTACAGGGACGCCAGGTGCACGCCAGCCACATCTCTGTCCTCGTGGTACACGACGTCCGCAAACGGCCGTCCCAGGATCTCCTCCGCGCGCACGCCCAACAGGTCTATGGCGGTGCCCGTGGCGTCCCGGATGACCCGACTCCCGTCCAGGACCAGAATGCCCACAGGCACCCCTTCCAGCAGCGCGCGGAGCCGCTGCGCCCCCGCGGCCTGAGCCTCCGCGCGCTCTGCCCACCGCAGCAAGCAGGACAGTTGGGCCACAAGCCCCTCGAGCGCGGACAGCTCCTGCGCGGAGAACTCGCGCCCGCTCTCCAAGGCCACCACAGCTTCTTCCCGACCCAGGGGGACGAGGATCCCGTGGGAGTCCAGTCCGATGAAAGCGGGGTCACCCGCGGTGGGGTGCACGACCTCCAGCCGCCCGCTGCGGAAGGCCCGGCCTGCAGCGCCTTCATCGCACGGGAAGCTTGAGGCAGGCTCGCGGTCCCCTGCGCTCAGCATGCGGACCCACAGCCGGCCCTGTCGCTGGTACACCGCAGCCGCCGTCAGCCCCAAGGCGTCCACCACCGCGGAGAGGAGCCGGGACGCCGCTTCTTTAGGGTCCTCAGACCCGGACCAGGAAGCGGCCAGCTGAGCCTGCAGCGCCAAACGCTCTTCCGCTTCCCGGGCGCGCCGCGCCCCCAGCGCGTGTGAAGCCGCAGTCCCGGCCACACGGCACAGTCTGATCAGCGGGCACGCCTCCGGCTCACCGTGTTCCTCTCTCCATCCGAGGCAGGCGGCACCACCCACGAGGGACCCGGGGATGGGGACCAGAAGGACCCTCCGAAACACACCGGCGGGTAGCCCGAGGGAGGAGGCGTCGTCCCATCCGTCCAACCACACCACCTCGCCCCTGGCTGTCTCGGACCGCACACGGTCCCACACAGGCTCGGGCATCTTCCCCCGGGAGCACTGCGCCAGGGTGTGGCCCTGGTCGTCCCACAGCCGTACCACGCCTTGGTCCGCGCCGCTCAACGCGCACAGCCCCTCCAACAGCGCCTGCGCCACCGCGCCCAGTTCGTCCTGAGAGCCCACCTCCGCCGCAGCCGCCGCCCACCGTTCCCAGCGGTCCACCTCGCCCTGGGAGACCTGGACGGCGCGCACCGCTTCGGTCACGTCCACCGCTAGCAGCACCACACCCTGCGGCGTGCCCTCCGGGTCCCGCTCCACGACCGCATCCCACCGGTACACCTGGTTTGCTCCGCTGGAGGACCACGCGAGTTCCACCGACCTCCGCTCGCCTCTCTCCAGGACCTGGGCCACGAGGTCTGCCAGGCGTTGGAATTGCGGGCCGCCCTCCGTCAGGGGCTTCCCGTCCGGGTCGCCATGCAGCCAGGCCTCCCGGGCTGCCGTGTTGGCGAACGTCACCCGCGATTGCAGGTCCACCCGCAGGAACGGCACCTTCAGGGCCTCCAGAGCCGCCCACGACGGCCCGGAAGGGGCCAGGAGCTCGGTAACGTCGGTGGCGCAGGCCACCACCCCGACCACACGCCCGATGGCGTGCCGGACTGGCCCCACGCGCACGGAGTACACCCTTCCGCAGTGCTCGAACCGGTAGCCGTCGGCGATCCCCTGCAGCGCCCGAAGGTGGGCCGCAAGCGGCGGGTAACTGGGGTCGGTGGTCTGGAAGTAGTCGTACACCGTGGTCCCAAGGACTCGATCTGGCTGGAGGCTGAGCGCGGCGGCCGCCGCTCCGCCCACTACCACGAACCGCAAGGCCCCGTCCGTGGCCCACATGGCCTCCGGCATCTGCTCCACCAGCCACTGGGACGGGATCCGTCCCTGTACAAACATGCCCTGGCCCTCCGGATGTACGGTTTTCACCACCCCTACTAGCCCGCCTGCTCCTTCTCTTCCCCTACATCCCCATACGCCAGACTCCGGTGCACATCTCGAGCAATCGGTATGCCGCGCGGCGCAGCGATATCGCACAACAGTTCCCCGGGGATCGGGGGCCCACAGCCCGCTCCGCGGGTGTATCATCGCCGCAGGATGGCTACCGCCGCGCCGAAGGTCACGCAGGCTGCTGCGGTCCGCAACCCGGGCACGGAGCTGGACCTGGCGTGGGTGGCCTCGGTGCGGGTCAACCGGTCCGCCGCGGAGCGGCGCGCCCGGACGTTACCCACCCGCCGCACGGTCAAGCGCGAGTGGCAGGTGGCGTGGCTGCTGCGCGCGGTGCGCTGCCTGGACCTCACCACCCTCAGTGGAGACGACACGCCGGGGAACGTGCGGAGACTGGCTCATAAGGCGCGCCAGCCCGTCCGGCCGGACATCCTCCAGGGTTTTGGTCTTGGGCCCAATGAACTCCACGTGGCTGCGGTGTGCGTGTACCCGAACCTCGTCCCGGCCGCTCGGGAAGCGCTCCGGGGCTGCGGAGTGCGCATCGCGTCCGTGGCCGCAGGGTTCCCCGCGGCCCAGACCCCCTTGCGCGCCCGCCTCCTGGAGGTAGAAGAGGCGGCGCACGCCGGGGCGGATGAGGTGGACGTGGTGATCTCCCGCGCCCACGTGCTGCGGGGCGAATGGAGGGCGCTGTACGAGGAGGTCCGCGCGTTTCGGGAAGCAGCGGGGGGCTGTCACCTGAAGACCATCCTCGGCACCGGGGAGTTGCCGACCCTGCGGCACGTGGCGCAGGCGACGCTCGTGTGCATGATGGCGGGCGCGGACTTCGTGAAGACCAGCACGGGCAAGGAGGGGGTGAACGCCACGCTCCCCGTGGGCCTCGTCATAGTCCGCCAGGTGCGCGACTACGCCCAGCGCACCGGGTACCGCGTCGGGTTCAAGCCCGCAGGGGGGATTCGCACGGCCAAGCAGGCGCTGGAGTGGCTCACGTTGATCCGGGAGGAGCTCGGCGAGAGCTGGGCACAGCCCGAGACCTTTCGGATCGGAGCCAGCGGTCTTCTCACGGACGTGGAACGGCAGCTCAGTTACCACTTGACCGGCCGCTACTCCGCGGCTCACCACCACCCCATGCCATGAGCACCCGCGTCCGAGACCTGCTGGAGAGGCTGGAGTACGGGCCCGCACCCGAAGACCCGCGCCCGACCCTCAGGTGGTTGGACGCGCGGCAGCGCCGCTTCCGCCTGTTCATCGGCAACGAGTGGGTCGAGCCCCAAAGCGGGGAGTGGTTTGAGATCCGCAACCCCGCCACCGGGGAGCTGCTGGCGCACGTCCCCCAGGCGGGCCCAGGTGACGTGGACCGCGCGGTGCGAGCCGCCCGCGAGGCGTACCCCGCCTGGAGCCGCACCCCGGATCACGTGCGGGCCCGGTACCTGTACGCCATCGCCCGCCAGGTGCAAAAGCACGCCCGGCTCCTGGCGGTGCTGGAGACCCTGGACAACGGCAAGCCCATCCGCGAGAGCCGGGACATCGACGTACCGCTTGTGGCGCGGCACTTCTACCACCACGCGGGCTGGGCGCAGCTGCGCACCAGGGAGTTCCCTGGCTACGAGCCGGCGGGCGTGGTGGGCCAGATCATCCCCTGGAACTTCCCGTTGCTCATGGTCGCGTGGAAGGTGGCTCCCGCCCTGGCCGCAGGGTGCACCGTGGTGCTCAAGCCCGCGGAGTTCACGCCCCTCACCGCCCTGGCCTTATGCGAGCTGATCCTGGAGGTCGGGCTCCCCCCCGGGGTTGTGAACGTGATCACCGGCGACGGCCGCACCGGCGAGCTACTGGTCCAGCACCCGCAGGTGGACAAGATCGCGTTCACCGGCTCCACGGAGGTTGGCCGCCGGATCCGCCAGCTCACCGCGGGTACGGGCAAGCGCCTGTCGCTGGAGCTGGGAGGCAAGTCGCCCTTCTTGGTTTTCGAGGACGCCGACCTGGACGGCGCGGTGGAAGGCGTGGTGGACGCCATCTGGTTCAACCAGGGCCAGGTGTGCTGCGCGGGCTCCCGCCTCCTTGTGCAGGAGAGCGTGGCGGGCCCTTTCCTTGAAAAACTGCGAGCCCGCATGGAGACCCTCCGGGTCGGCGATCCCCTGGACAAGGCGGTGGACATGGGCGCCATCGTGGCACCGGTCCAGCTGGAGCGCATCCGCCAGCTGTGCGAGGTGGGGCGCTCGGAGGGCGCTCGCCTCTGGCAGCCCTCCTGGGCCGTTCCCCAGGAGGGCCTGTTCTTCCCACCCACCCTCTTCACCGACGTCTCGCCGGCCAGCACCCTTGCGCAGGTGGAGATCTTCGGGCCCGTGCTGGTCAGCATGACGTTCCGCAGCCCCTCGGAAGCCGTCGCCCTCGCGAACAACACCCGGTTTGGGCTTGCGGCCAGCGTGTGGACGGAAAACGTCAACCTGGCCCTGGACGTGGCCCGCCGCCTGCAGGCGGGGACCGTTTGGATCAACTGCACCAACCTGTTCGATGCCGCCAGCGGGTTCGGCGGCTACCGGGAGAGCGGCTTCGGACGGGAGGGCGGGCGCGAGGGGATGTGGGAGTACCTCCACCGGCCCGCTAGGCCAGCTCCGGCCTGGCCTGGCAGAGGGTGGTCAGCCCCTGAGAGCCACCCGTCTCCCTCGAACCGGCCCGAGCCGACGACCACGCCCCCCGTGGACCGCACGCCCAAGATGTACGTGGGTGGAAAACAGGTCCGGCCGGACGCGCCCTACGTGCGCTTCGTGTACGGCCCGGACGGCCGGCTCGTGGGGGAGGTTGGCGAGGGCAACCGCAAGGATGTCCGCAACGCGGTGGAGGCCGCCCGAGCTGCACTCCCCGCTTGGGCCGCAGGCTCCGCTCAGCTCCGCGCGCAGGTCCTGTACTACGTGGCGGAGAACCTGGAAGCGCGCGCAGCGGAGTTCGCCTCCCGCATCGCGGCCATGACCGGAGACCTGTCCCTCGCGGAGCTGGAGGTCCGGGCCACCATCCAGCGGCTGTTCAGCTACGCCGCGTGGGCCGACAAGTTCGACGGCTCAGTCCACTCCACCGCCCACCTCCAGTGCCTGGTCCTGGCCGTGCACGAACCGGTGGGTGTGGTGGGGGTGGCGTGTCCGGAGGCGTTTCCCCTGTTGGGCCTGGTGTCCCTCGTCGCCCCCGCCATCGCCCTCGGTAACACCGTGGTCGCCATCCCTTCCCAGCGCCACCCGCTTGCGGCCACCGACTTCTACCAGGTGCTCGACACCTCAGACGTACCTGGGGGGGTCGTTAACATTGTTACGGGAGACCGGGAGGCCCTGGCTCTGGTCCTGGCACAACACGACGACGTGGACGCGCTGTGGTACTTCGGGACCCGGGAGGGAGCTGCGTCGGTGGAGCGCGAATCCGCTGGCAACCTCAAGCGCACGTGGACGAACCTGGAACCCTGGGACTGGCTGGACCCAGCGTCCGGCGAGGGGGTGGAGTTTCTGCGCCAGGCCACCCAGGTCAAAAACGTGTGGATCCCCTACGGCGAGTGAGGCGCTCGGCAGCGATCGTCGTTGCCCTGGCGTCTGCGTGCGCGCGAGCGCCTGAGGTGGCCGGGACCTGGGTGGGTACGTGGCAGGGTTCAGACGGCGCTTCGTCCGGCAGCTTTCGCGTCCTTGTGACCCAGCACGGGAACCGGATCTCCGGGCGGATCGAACTCGAGGGAACGTGGTTTTCCGAGGCGCGCATCGAAGGTGTGGTGGAAGGGTCCCGCGTCCGGTGGGGCGTGTTGCACGGGAGACTCGCGGTGCTGCAGTTCGACGGCGCGTTGGAGGACGGGCGGGCCGCCGGCGTATACCGGGCGCCGGGTGGGACAGGCGGCCGGTGGACCGCGCGTCGGGTGCGGGGTCCGTAGGAGGTGCACGGTGGCCTACGACGTGGTGGTCATCGGCCTGGGCGGCGCGGGGAGCGCTGCGGCGTACCACTTGGCGCGCAGAGGGCTCAAGGTGTTGGGCCTCGAGCGCTTCGGCCCGCTGCACGACCGGGGTTCGAGCCACGGCCACACCCGCATCACCCGCCAAGCCTATTTTGAACACCCCGACTACGTGCCACTGCTGCTGCGGGCCTACGAGCTTTGGGAGGAGCTGGAACGTGCGTCCGGAGATTCGCTGCTCCTCCTGTGTGGGGGTCTCATGGTGGGTCCCCCGCGAGGCGAGCTTGTCTCCGGTGCGCTGCGCAGCGCTCAGGCGTACGGGCTGCCCCATGAGATCTTGAGCCCCCAGGAAGCGCGAGCCCGCTTCCCCGCCTTCCACCTGGCGGAGGCTGAAGTGGCGCTGTACGAGCCCCGGGCGGGCGTGCTGTTTGCTGAGTCGTGCGTGCGCGCACACCAGCAGCAGGCGCAGGCCCGAGGTGCGGAGTTGCGTTTCGGCGTGAGGGTCCTGGACTGGGACTCCAACGGCCGGCGGGTCACCGTGCGTGCCGAAACGGGCACCGTCGAAGCCGGTTCCCTCGTTCTGGCCGCGGGAGCCTGGATGCCGGAGCTGGCTCGCTGGCAGCTGCCGCTTTGGGTAGAGCGCCAAGTGGTGTTCTGGTTCGCGCCCCGCCGACCTGAGTGGTTCAGGCCGGACCGCTGCCCGGTGTTCGTCTGGCAGGCGGAGGACGGCTTCTTCTACGGCATCCCCTCCGTGGCCGGGCGGGGGTTAAAGGCTGCGCGCCACCACGGCGGGCAGCGCGTGCACCCCGACCGGGTGCCCCCGGCCCGGCCCGAGGAGGCGGGGTGGCTCCGGGCCCAGCTCGCCCGCCGCCTGCCGGACGCGGACGGCGGATTGGAAGGTGCGGTGACCTGCCTGTACACCAACACCCCGGACGAGCACTTCGTGGTCGACTTCCACCCGGAGTTCCCTCACGTCGTGGTCTGCTCGGCGTGCTCCGGGCACGGGTTCAAGTTCACCAGTGTGGTGGGGGAGCTCGTGGCGGACCTGGTAACCCAACGGTCCACCCGGCTCCCCATAGGGTTCCTGTCCCTGCGCCGCTTTCTCTGAGCGGCGGTGCGCTACACTACGCACGGAGATGGAAACCGGCATCCCAACCGCCACGCCCCACCACGTGCCGCCCGGCGAGCTGCCCCTGTCGCGGATCCTAGAGGAAGCGCTCTCCCACCCTGAGGGCCCGGTGACCGTGGGCAGGCTCGCGGAGCGCATGGAGGAGCGCGGTTTTGGCCTCATCCTGATCCTGCTCGCCCTGGTGACCATGATTCCCATCCTGCCCCCGGGCACGTCTGGCATCGTGGGCCTGCTCTACGTGGCGGGGGCCTTGCAGATGGCGGTGGGCAAGCGCCGGCCCTGGCTGCCCCGCCGGGTGATGGAGTTCCAGCTGTCGGACCGCACCGTGGCCGGGCTGCGCGCCCGCGGGGTCGCGCTCCTGCAGCGGGTGGAAAGGTTCTCCCGCCCCCGCTGGACGCCGTTGGGGGACGAAGCGCTGCTCCGGGTGGCGTCGGTCGTCGTCCTGGCCATGGGAGTCGTTCTGTTCCTGCCGCTGCCATTCCTCAATACGCTTCCGGGCCTTTCGATGCTCGCCATCGGCGTCGGACTGATGAACCGGGACGGGGTGTTCCTGCTGGTCGGTACCGGGCTCGCCGGTTTGGTCCTCGCCCTGGTGGGGCTGGGCGTAGAAGCCCTCAAAGCGCTCGTGCGCTGGTTGCTGTCGTGGAGAGCCTAGCGCGGTTTGAGGCCGAGCGGGTGCCCGGCAAGGGCCGCGGCAAGCGGCTCGGGTTCCCTACCATCAACCTCCGGATCCCGGCGGGTTTGGGGCTGGAGCACGGGATCTACGCGTGCTGGGTTCAGATGGGGGAGCGCGCGTACCCGGCGGCCCTTCACTACGGTCCCGTGCCCGTGTTCGGGGAGGAGGAGCCGTCCCTGGAGGTCCACCTCCTCGACTCCGTCCCCGAAGACACCCCGCACATCCTCCCGGTCGAGGTGGTGCGGTGGGTTCGCCCGGTCCTGCACTTTCCGTCGCCCGACGCGCTCCGGGCACAGATGCAGCGAGACGTGGACGCCTGCCGGAGGGCCCTGGGTTTGGAAGGGGACCCGCCCGCGAGGGTCGCGGCAGAGCTCCGACGGCGAGGGGTCCTCGTTCGCGTCTACCGGTTCGGCCAGAGCACGCGCACGGCCCGGGACGCGGCCCGGGCCCTGGGGACCACGCCAGACCGGATCGTGAAGTCCGTCCTGTTCCTGGCGGATGACCACCCCATCCTCGTCATGGTCTCCGGCGCCCACAGGGTTTCCCCTTCGAAGCTGGGGGAGGCCACGGGGAGCCGGCGGGTGCGGGCCGCGGATCCACAGTCTGTGGCCACGATCACGGGATTCCCCGCGGGAGCAGTCCCCCCGGTCGGCCTTCCGGCGGAGCTGCCCGTGTACATGGACCGTGCCCTCCTGGAGGCCGACCGGGTTTACGCGGGGGCCGGTGCACCGGACGCGCTGTTCGAAATCCGCCCGGAGGACCTCCGGCGGGTCACCGGCGCGCAGGTTGCCGACCTTCACGAGTAACGTGGGGTCCTCGGCAAGCCGCCCCCTCACCACCCCTGAGCGCCACCCTTGCGCGCACCCAGGCCCGGGAGTATATAGGCTATTGTGCTAAAAGCTAAGGCGCTTCCGGCCACCCTCTGGCGAGCCCTCGTGGGCAGCCCGTTTGAAACGCAGCGGCTGAAGCACGAAAAACTCACGAAGGCCAAGGGGCTTGCAGTGTTCGGGGCGGACCCGCTCTCGAGCAACGCATACGCCACAGAGGAAATCCTCCGCGTCCTCATCCTCATGGGCCCCGCGGCCACCACCCTCACCCTGCCGGTGTCCTTGTCCATCGTGGGCCTCCTGGTGGTGGTGGCGGTCTCTTACTACCAGACCATCCACGCGTACCCAAGCGGTGGCGGCGCCTACGTGGTGGCCCGGGAGAACCTCGGGATCGGGCCCGCGCTGGTGGCCGCTGCAGCCCTGCTCGTGGACTACGTCCTCACGGTCGCGGTGAGCATCTCCGCAGCCGTGGCCGCCATCACCTCTGCCTTCCCGCACCTGTTCCCCCTCCGGGTGGAGCTGGCGGTCTTGACCGTGGCCGTGGTCACCGTGGTCAACCTGCGCGGCGTCCGGGAGTCGGGCACCATCTTCGCCATTCCCACCTATTTCTACATCGCGACCTTCGGAGCCACCCTGGGCCTCGGCCTGTGGTCCGCGCTCACAGGGGATCTGCCGAGGGGACAGCCGAGCCCGGAGGCCGTCCCCTCGGTGCACCCCCTCTCCCTGTTCCTGGTGCTGCGTGCGTTCGCATCGGGAGCCACGGCCCTCACAGGGATCGAGGCGGTGAGCAACGGAGTCCAGGAGTTTTACCCCCCACAGGCGCGCAACGCCAGTCGTGTGCTCGTGGGCATGGTGATCCTGCTGGCCACCTTCTTCGTCAGCGTCAGCTATCTGGCGGTCCACATGGGGATCACGCCCCGGGAGACGGAGACGGTGGTCTCGCAGATCGCGCGGGGGGTGGTGGGAGAGAGCTGGTTGTACTACGCGGTGCAGTTCGGCACGGCGCTCATCCTGTTCCTCGCCGCGAATACCGCGTACGCGGGGTTCCCCCGACTCGCCTCCATCCTGGCTCAACACCGGTACCTTCCCCGACAGCTGGCCAACCTTGGGGATCGGTTGGTGTTCGCCAACGGGATCCTCCTCCTCGGCGCTTGCGCCGTTCTCCTGATCGTCGTATTCCGTGCGGATACCCACAACCTCATCCCCCTGTACATGATCGGGGTCTTTGTCACCTTCACACTCTCCCAGGCGGGCATGGTCCGCCGGTGGATCACGGATCGGCCCCCCGCGTGGAAGCTGCGTCTGCCCATCAGCGCCCTGGGCGCTCTCGTGACCGCGGTGGTCACCGTGGTCGTGGCCGTGGCGAAGTTCACGGAAGGGGCCTGGATTAGCCTGTCGGTGATGCCCCTCCTCGTGCACGCCATGCGGGCCATTCATCATCACTACGAAGACCTCAAGCACCAGTTGTCTCTGGAGCGGGCCAAACCGCCGCGCCCCTTCCGCGCCCACAAGGTCATCGTGCCCGTGAACAACGTCCACCGCGGGATCCTGGAAGCGCTTCGCTACGCCAAGGCGGTGAGCGACGACGTGACCGCGGTGTACGTGGAGATCGAGCCGGGAGCTCGCGAGGAGATCGAACGGAAGTGGGAACGGTGGGTGCCGGACGTCCCGCTGGTGGTCCTGCCCTCCCCGTACCGGTCCGTGGTGGGACCCATCTTGTTGTACTTAGACCAGGTGCAACGGGAGGCAGGACCGGACACCGCGCTCACGGTGGTGCTCCCGGAGTTCGTGCCGCGCAAGTGGTGGCATCACCTGCTGCACAACCAGACCGCCCTCATGCTGAAGTTCGCCCTCCTGTTCCGTCAGCGGCGGCTGCGGCGGTACAAGGTGCTGGCGGACGTGCCGTACTACCTGACCCGGTAGCGCCCATGAGACGCTTAGCTGCGGCTTCGCTGGGTGCCCTCCTCCTCGCCGCCTGCGCCCGGGGTCCCGCACCCCTCGTGCGCTACGAGGATCCCTTGCTGAGGGTGGCCCTGGAGCACCCCGAGGGCTGGCACATCTTGCGGTCCGGGGACGGCCGGTGGCTACAGGTGGTGCCCCGTCGCGACAGCCCGGAGCCCGACCCCCTGCGGTACACGGAGTTCCTCAGTGTGCGGGTCTTACTGGGTCCGCCGCCAACTCAGGACGACGCCCTGCGCCACGAGGCCTTCTCCGTCCTGCCCTTCCACGGGGTGGCGAAGTTCCAGCGGGAGGAGCGGACAACCCCGCCCCGCTATCGATTCGAGGGGACCGGCAGCGCCCTCACAGGCCAGTGGGCCGCGGTCGGAGTTCTGTTCGTGATGCCGGATCGCCTGTTGCACGCGGTGTGCGCCAAGCCCCTGGAGCGGTGGCGCGAGGATCAAAGGCGGTGCGACGACCTGGTGGAGCGAGTTCGGCCTCTCCCGTGACCCTCACACCCCTCCCAGGACTTGGGTGCGCGCCCGTTGCGCCCCGGCCACGCTCCGCAGCCGGGTGGCAACCACATCCCCGTGTTCGACCATGCGGCGCCGGGGGTAGGAAGCGGGCGCGAACACCACCACCAGGACGTTCCGTGTGCGCTCCGTGATCGCCGTGCGGGCGGAGTCGTTGGTGGGGCTTCCGAAAGGTCCGTCGGCGTCGCACACCACCAGGCGGGCCTCAGCTCGGAAGAGCCCCTTGCCCAGGGACTCGTAGGCTTCGCCCGGCCGGCCAATCCGCACCTCGACCGGTCCGCGCACGCAATCGCGGTCGTACAGGCCGATGGGCAAAAGGAACTCCAGGGAGCAGAGGTTGCACAGGTCCACCAGGCTGTTCACCTGGGGCATGGGCTGGCCGCGCAGGGCCCGTCGGAACAGCGCCTCCGAGGAAGGGCGGATCTTCGTGGGGTCCTCGCCGGTCCGCCGGTACAGCTCCCGCGCGGGCTGCAGTGCTTCCACTTCAGCCGGCGGCCGGCCTGCGTAGCGCTCACGGATCCTCGCGGCCAGCTCTTCCAGCTGGCGGACCACCGCCTCCTGGCGCGGGAGGACCACGACGTTGTCTGCCTCCACCACGCCCAGGCACACCCGCCCGGCTACCGCTGGGTCCACAGCGACCACACCCATGGATTTTACCGGTTTTGACGGAGCTTACCCGCCACCCGTTGCCGTGCTGCACTCGTGTGGATACACTGCACGCAGGACATCGCCATCCTTTATCGCGACCGGAGGAGACGTTGTCCCCAGACACGCTCGCACCCGACCTGGTGCGGGTTCGCATCCCGGTACCTTTCCCCCTCGGGTCGGTGAACGTGTACGTGGTCCGCACCGCCGACGGCGCCGTACTGGTCGATAGCGGCCTGCGCACCCCGGAGGCGCTGCAGCAGCTGGAGGAAGGTTTACGCGCCATGGGCCTCTCCCTGCGGGCGCTGAGGGCTGTGGTGGTCACGCACGCGCACCCAGACCACGTGGGGCTGGCGGGACTCCTGCAGCAGCGTGCGGGGGCCGAGATCTATTTCCTCGACCGGGAGGAAGCGGTGGCGCGGCGGATCTGGGGGGAGGACTCCTCCGCGCGGGTGCGAGCCATCACGGCCATGCTGCGCCTGCACGGTACTCCTCCTTCGTTGGTGGAGGAGGCTGCCCTGCAAGCGGAGCGGTTGCGGGATCTCGTCTGTCCCTTTGGAGCGACGCGCACGGTGCGGGACGGCGAGACGCTGGAGCTGGGCGGCTTCCGAGCCCAGGTGCGCTGGACGCCGGGCCACAGCGACGGCCACATGGTCCTGCTGGACCCGCAGGGTCGGATGTTCTGCGGGGACCACGTGCTCCCGGACATCTCACCGAACATCTCCCTGTACCCGGACGCCCGGCCCGACCCGCTTGGCGACTACCTCGCTTCCCTTCGCGCGGTTCGGGGCCTGCCGGTCCACACCGCCTATCCCGGACACGGCGAGCCATTCAGCGGCTGGGCCGCCCGGGTGGATGAACTGCTGGAACACCACCGGGCCCGGCTGCACGCGGCGTGGACGCTCCTCCCTCCTGAGGGCTGCACCGCCTTCGAGTTGGCGCGCCGGCTGTTCAGAGAGTCCTTCCAGGATGACCTGCCGCAGGTTCCGCTCCCGCTGGCGGTGGGAGAAGCCGCGGCACACCTGGAGCGCCTGGTCCAGGAGGGACGGGCTGCTCGGGACGGCTGCACTCCCCTCACGTATCGCCCCCTGGGAGGTCCGCGGTGACCGGGGCTCGCCGCGTAGACAGCCGCACCATCCTGATCGACCTCGGGTTCGGGGGCCCGGAGGTACTGGGAGCCTACCTGTTGGAAGGGGACCCGCCCGCACTCGTGGAGACCGGACCGACGAGCTGCCTTGGAAGGCTGGAGGACGGGTTACGCGCGTGTGGCCTCGCCTTGGAGGACCTCGGTACGGTCGCGGTTACCCACATCCACCTGGACCACGCAGGCGCGGTGGGCGCGCTGTGCCGCCGAAACCCACGCCTTCGGGTTTTTGTGCACCGGGTGGGCGCCCCACACCTGGTGGACCCGAGCCGTCTGTTGCGCAGCGCGGCCCGGATCTACGGGGACCTCACGAGCCTGCTGTGGGGCGAGGTGCTACCCGTCCCCGCAGACCGGATCGTGGCGCTGTCAGACGGCGACACCTTTCAGTGCGGGGGCCGGTCGTTGATGGCGGTCGAGGCTCCGGGCCACGCGAACCACCACCATGTGTACGTGGACCGGGACACCAGGATGGCCTTCACGGGCGACGCCGCGGGGGTTGCCCTGCCCGGTTGCCCGGTCGTCCGGCCGCCCACGCCGCCCCCAGAGCTGGACCTGGAAACGTGGGAGTGCACCCTGGACCGGCTGGGTGCGCTCGGCTTAGAGCGCCTGTGCCTCACCCACTTCGGAGTGCGGGAAGATCCGCCGGCCGTGCTCGCAGAGCTCCGACGCCGCCTGCGGGAAGCCGAGGCGGTCCTCCGCGAGGGATGGCGGGCGGGGGAGGATGTGGACCGGCTCACCGAGCGCTTACGGAGCTATCTGCAGCCCGAGGTGGAGGCACGGTGTGGCCGTGAAGCGGCGGAACGCCAGGAGGTCGCGGCGAATTATCGAATGAACGTACTGGGTTATCTCCGTTATTTTGAAAAGCGTCCCGCGTAGCCGCTCGCCCCGCACGATCGCAACGGCCCCCTTCACCGCCCGGTGCGCACGGCGTGTTCGAGGAAGTGGGCCTCCAGGCAGGCTTCCCACTCCTCCTCGGCCCGGTCCGCGTCCGCCACCTCCTCCCGGCGGACCAAAAAGGGAGCGCGTAAGGCCCAAGGACCGGTGAGGTCGATCTCCACCTCGCCCGCACGCTCGTGCACCACGACCCCAGAACCCGGCACCACGCGGGCCGCGGCCCGCGCCGCCGCCCCGTACAGCCGCCGCACCGAAGCCCACGTCTGAACCGTCTCCTCCGCACGCCACCTGGCCTCGTCCTCGGTCCGGCCCCGGACCCTCCGGGGCACCACCGCGGTGCCGTCCAGGTCGAGGATGGCCACCTCCCACCGCGCGGGCTCCTCCACGGGGCCTCGGAAGGCGAATCGGTAAACCACCCCGAAGGCCTCGAAGGTCTCCTCCCACTCGCGGTAGGGTCCGCCCGCGCTCACCGGATTCCCCTCCTGCGCCTTTATCTCCCGGCTCCCATGGTACGCTGCGCGGGGCCGCCACGCACGGATGACCGCAGGATGCCGCCCCAGGGCCGTCGAACACGTTCTCCACGAACCGGTGAGGGGGGAAGACCATGGGTCAACTCAGACGGGTCTGCGCAGCTGTGCTTCTGGCCTCGCTTTTGGCCGCCGGAGCTGCCGCGGCACCCACGGTGCGCCGGATCTCCATCGCCACGGGCGGCACGGGCGGCGTGTACTTCGTCCTCGGCGGTGGTCTTGCGCGCTTGATCTCCCAGTACGTCCCCGGCGTTCAGGCAACTGCGGAGGTCACCTCCGCCTCCGTGGACAACATGCGGCTGATTGGCGCCAAACGGGCAGACGTCGCCTTCACGTTGAACGACACCGCCTACGACGCGTGGCGAGGGCTTGCGGACTTCCGCGGCTCACCCGTGCCCATCCGCGTGCTCGCGCCCATCTACGACAACTACAACCACCTGGTCGCCCTGGAGGGGACGGGCATCAACCGGGTCGCAGACCTCCGGGGCAAGCGGGTGTCGGTGGGCTCACCCGGCAGCGGAACCGAGGTCACCGCCCTGCGGATCCTGCGGGCCGCAGGCATCGACCCCGACCGGGACATCCGGAAGGAGCGTCTTGGCGTGGCTCCTTCTGCGGACGCGCTGCGGGACCGGAAGATCGACGCCTTCTTCTGGAGCGGGGGGCTTCCGACCCCGGCCGTCCTGGACCTGGCCAGCACGCCCGGGATCCGCGTCAAGATCGTCCCCATGGACGACGTGATCGAGCCGCTGCGCAAGGAGTTCGGGCCTCTGTACTTCCGGGCGGTGATCTCCCGGGTTGTCTACCCGGGCATGGACCAGCCCGTGCCCACGGTCGCGGTGGCGAATCTGCTCGTGGTGCACCAGGACTTTCCTGAGGAGCTGGCGTACCGGATTACGCGGCTCATCTTCGAGCGCAAGGCGGAGCTGGAGACGGTCCACGCAGAGGCCAAGAACATCACGCTGCTCCGCATCACAGGGCGCACCCCGATCCCCTTCCACCCCGGGGCAGCCCGCTATTACCGCGAGCGGGGCGTGCCGGGGTTCTAGGGGAGCGTCCGGGCCCGCACGCTGTGGGAGCACGCGCGCTGCTGCGCGTGCTCTTGTCCCTGGGAGGGCTGGGCGCGGCCCTGTGGCCGGTCCGCGCACTGGAGATCGTGGACCTGGATCGGAATCGGGTGGTCGCGCTGTACCCTGCGGAGCGTTTCCGCCTGCGCTACCGCCACTCGGTGTACGGGGGCGTGGTCTGGGAGCACTTCCGGCTAGTCGGGGGTGATCTCGTTCTGGAGGGACTTGAGGCGGAGCAGGAGGCCGCTCTGGAGTACTACGGGCTTGCGGAGCGGCCCCGGCGCGCCGGCGGGCTCTACTCCATCCGCGGCCTGCGCCAGCGCTTCGGCGAGCTGGTGGTGCGGGCCACCGCCACGGGCGAGCGCACGCTGCTGCTGGGCTCCTTGACGTTCCCCCTGTACCGGGACCGCGAGGGCCACCGCGTGCGGTTGCGGGCTGTCCGCGCTCCGGCCGCGTGGGTCGGGCTGGGCGCCGCCCGCACTCTCTGGGAGGCGTGGAGGAGCCGATGACGCAACCCGTCGAGGAACTCATCGAGCGGTTCGAGGGGGCTACCCGAAGGCTCACAGGCCCCGCCGGGGCGATCGTGACCGCCCTCGCGCTCTTCACCTCCCTCTACCACCTGTGGGCTGCCCAGGCACCGTACATCCGCCAGCTGCATCTCACCCGTCACCTGCTGCTGGTCCTGGTCCTGGCGTTCCTGCTGTACCCCGGCTGGCGGGGCGCGGAGCGTCGGATCCATCCCGTGGACCTGGGGTTCGTACTCCTGTCCCTGTTGGGCCTCGGCTGGGTGTTCTGGGACTTCGAGCAGTTCGTGTACCGGCAGGTGGTGCCCAACCCCTACGACCTGGTCTTCGGCACTCTGACGGTGGTGGCGGTGCTGGAGGCCACCCGCCGGACCACGGGCAGGCCTCTGGTTTTGCTGGCGGTGGCCTTTCTCCTGTACGCCTTCTACGGTCAGCTGCTGCCGGAGCCGTGGACGCATCGTGGGTACGACCTGGATCGCGTCATCGGCCACCTGTACGTGGGGCTCGAGGGAATCTTCGGCGTTCCCCTGGACGTGTCTGCCAGTTTCATCATCCTGTTCACCATCTACGGGTCCTTCCTGGAGCAGTCGGGGGCCGGCAAGTTCTTCGTGGACCTGGCGTTCGCCCTCGTGGGTCGCCGGCGCACAGGCGCCGGTCAGGCGGTAACCGTGGCGTCGTTCTTGCTGGGTGGGCCGTCCGGGAGCGGGGTGGCCACCACCGTGACCGTGGGCGCCATCGCCTACCCCTTACTGCGCAGATCCGGGTATGATCCCGAGTCCGCGGGCGGTCTGCTGTCCGCGGGCGGGATCGGGGCCGTCATCTCCCCGCCCATCCTGGGAGCCGCCGCGTTCATCATCGCGGAGATCCTTAAGATCTCGTACCTGCAGGTCCTTGTGCTGGCCATCGTGCCCACCGTGCTGTACTACTTCTCTATCTTCCTCATGATCGAGCTGGACGCGCGCCGGCTCCGGCTCCGGCGGGTGGAGATCGAGGCCGCCAGCCCCGCCCGGCTAGCGGCCCGCTACTGGTACCTCCTGGCCTCGCTGGTCATGATCCCCCTGTTTATGGTGCGCGGGTTCACCGCCATCTCCGCGGTGTTCTGGTCCACGGTGGTGGCGGCCGTTACAAGCTTCCTGCGACCCGAGACGGCTCTCGTGGTTGTGCAGCGCCATCCCGGGCGCCCGCTAGCGCCCTGGGCGGCCGCAGCCCTCGGCGCCCTCCTAGCACTCCCCCTGGCCCCGGCCGCTCGCGACCTCCTCGGGCTGCCCCTGGCGCCGGCGGCCGTGGCGTGTGCGTTCGTGGGGGCGGCTTTCGGCCTGCGGGCGCGGCCTGCGTGGGCAACACCCGAGGCCGGGGTCACCCTACGGC
>JBEQAH010000007.1:0-21958 GCA_041640435.1 bacterium
TCCGAGCGGGACCGGTGGCGGGAGGAACGGCCCTACCTGGTGGTGATGCAGCGGGCGGAGGGGGCGGTCCGCAAACGGATCGCCGCCGGCAGCGCCTCGGAGGTGATCGCGCAGCAGGCGCCGCAGTACACCGCGGTGGTGGTGGGCGCCACCGCAGATCCGACTCGCCCGGCTGTCCAGCCCGCCCTGCGGTCTCTGGAGCACCTCGTGGTGGTGCGCAGCGCCCAGTCGGTGCACTCGTGGTTGCGGCAGCACGCCACGGCCCCGGCCCGCTGGTCGCGTCCGGAAGTGGAGAAGTGGTTCGCGGAGAACACCTTCCACGCCCGCGAGTTCGAAGACCTGGACCGGCTGGTGGAGCTCAAGCGCCGCCGTGGATGGACCATCAGCCTGGGGCTCCCGGCCCTCAACGAGGAGGAGACGGTAGGGGACGTGATCCGCATCCTCCGGGACGCCCTCCTGGTCCAGGTGCCCCTGCTGGATGAGATCGTGCTCATCGACAGCGACTCTACCGACAGAACGCGGGAGATCGCGCAGGCAGAAGGGATCCCCGTGTACCGGCACGCGGAGGTGCTGCCCCACCTGGGCTCCTACCGGGGGAAGGGAGAGGCCCTGTGGAAGAGTTTGTACGTGCTGCGGGGTGACCTGGTGGTTTGGGTGGACACCGACATCCGGAACATGCACCCCAAGTTCGTGTACGGCCTGGTGGGGCCGCTTTTGCGGGAAGAGCGCATCTTGTTCGTCAAAGGGTACTACCGGAGACCGGTGCAGATCGGCGACCGGATGTACGAAACCGGGGGAGGCCGCGTGACGGAGCTGGTGGCGCGCCCTCTCCTGAACCTGTTCTTCCCGGAGCTGTCAGGGCTCATCCAGCCTCTGGCGGGCGAGTACGCGGGCCGGCGGGAAGCGCTGGAGCAGATCCCGTTCTTTACCGGCTACGGGGTCGAGACGGGCATGCTCATCGACCTGCTGAACCGGTTCGGCCTCGGGGCGATCGGGCAGGTGGACCTGGAGCAGCGGGTACACCGCAACCAGTCGCTCCAGAGCCTGTCCCTCATGGCGTTCCAGATCGCGCAGGTGGTGGCGCGCCGCCTGGAGGACCGCCTGGGTACTCCACTTTTGGACCCGGCGGCGCGCACCCTGAAGTTGATCCGGCACGAGGCCGGGCAGCTCTCCCTCGAAGAGCGGGAGGTGGTTGAAGCGGAGCGTCCCCCGATGGCCACCCTGCCGGAGTACCGGGCGCGGCGCGCGGCCGCGGCGGCACGGGGGTAGGATGGCGCAGCCCGCCCGCGGAGCCACCGACCCGCTGGAGGTGCTGAGCGGGCGCCTGGATCCCACCACGGTCCCCTTCACCGACCGGGGCAGCCGGATCCTGGTGTTTCGAGAACCGGGCCAGAGCCGCCTTTACGTCCGCCTGTGCGAACGGTGGCCGAAGCTGGAATACACGGAGGGTACCTACCGGGTCCGGCCTCCCATCGTCAAACAGCTGGAGCTCCTCGACGGCGAAGGCCACCCCCTCCGCTGGGAGCTCGTGCCATACCCTCACAAGCTGGTGTTCAGGACCCCCGCGGGGACCTTTGAGATGTGCTTTGCCACGCCGGAGCTACTGGCCCTTCGACCACCGTCGGGGCGGTGGGGCCTTCGCTTCGTGGTCCGCGCGGACGGTGTGTGGCCAGACCGCCGCGGCGGCCGAGCGCGAGGGGTACGCAACCTGGCGTACACCACCAACGCCCCTCTTCTGCGGAACGAGCTGAGCAGCACTCAAAGCGGCCAGTGGCGGGTGCTGTTCGTGGCAGATCACCATCCGAACCCGTTGCTGACGCTGAACATCACCCCACGCCTCGGGTTCGACCGGAGCATCCACCCCGAGGGGGTGTTCGAAGCCAGCGAACAGCGGTGGCGGGCCTGGTTTGCTCGGGTTCCTCCGGTGGCCCCTGAGCTGCGGCCCACCTACCTGTACGCCTGGTACCTCATGCGGGCCAACCTCATCGCCAGCCGCTACTACGTCACACGGGAGGCCATGGTCCCCTCCAAGGTGCACTACGCGGGTCTGTGGCAGTGGGACGCCTTCTTCCACGCCCTGGCGTACCGCCACGTGGACCCGCAGCTGGCCCACGACCAGTTCCGCGTCCTCTTCGACCACCAACGGCAGGATGGCATGGTGCCCGACTGCGTGTTTGACGAGGGCGTCGTGGAGCGCATGGGCTACCCGGTGGACGCCGTGGTGACCAAGCCACCGGTAGCGGGCTGGGCCCTGTGGCGGGTGTACGAGGCCACCCGCGACCTGGATTTCCTCGACGAGATGTACGAGCCCGTCGCGCGGTGGCAGCGCTGGTGGCTGGAACACTGTGACTCAGACCGAGACGGGGTGTGTCAGTACGACCACCCGTTCTCCTCGGGGCTGGACGATAGCCCCCTCTGGGACCGCGGGATGCCTGTGGAGTCCCCGGACCTCAACACGTATCTGTGCCTGCAGGCGGAGGCGCTGGCCCAGATGGCGCACGCCCTCGCACGGCCGGAGGAAGCCGCCGCCTGGCGTGCGCAGGCGGACCAGCTGTGCCAGGCGCTGGTGGACCACCTGTACGACCCGGCCTCCGGCCTGTTCTGGGCTCAGCGGATGACCGAGGAAGGCCACGAACGCGTCCCTGCCCTGACCGTGGCGAGCCTTCTGCCGCTGCTCACCGGCCGCCTCCCGCCCTCGGTGCGCGCGGGACTACTGGATCGGATGGCCGACCCGGAGCTGTTTTGGACCCCCTACCCGGTCCCCACCGTCGCCCGGTCGGATCCCGCGTACGACCCCGACCGCATGTGGCGTGGGCCCGTATGGGTAAACGTGAACTACCTCCTGGTGGACGGTCTGGTGCGGTGCGGGCAGCACGCCCGCGCCCGGGAGCTGTGCGACCGCACGCTGGAGCTGGTGGCCCGCAACGCGGACATCCGCGAATACTACAACCCCGAGACCGGTACCCCTGGGCCCCGGGCCGCCCCCGGCTTCGGATGGTCCGCGGCCCTGTTCATCGACCTAGCGGTACGGCGCAGCAGGGGTGAGATCTGATGGACTTCCTGCGGCAGCTCCTCCTCGACCTCGCCTCACCCGCCGCGGTGGGGGCGGCCCTGCGCACCGCGGCCGCGTTGAGCCTGATCGTGGCCGCCGCAGCCGCGGTCACCACCCTCTCCCGCCGCGCCCTGGATCGGGCCCTCAGCCCCGCGCCCGGCGTGCGGGACTACGAAGCCCGCTTGGCCCGCGCCAAGACCCTCGCCTCCTTGCTCCACAGCGTAGTCCGCTACGCTGTGTACTTCATCGCTCTGGTGATGATCCTCCGCCAGCTGAACGTGGACGCCACCGCGCTGCTCGCGAGCGCGGGGGTCGCGGGCATCGCGGTGGGGTTCGGGGCTCAAAGCCTGGTCCGGGACAGCATCGCCGGGTTCTTCCTGTTGCTGGACGGTGCCATCCAGGTGGGGGACGTCATCTCCGTGGGCGGCGAGACCGGTCGCGTGGAGCAGATCACGCTCCGCAACACGCAGATCCGGAGGTACACGGGGGAACTGGTGACCATCCCGAACGGTGAGATCACCCGCTTCGCCAACCTGAGCCGGGGCTTTTTGCGGGCGCTGGTGGTGGTGACGGTTCCGCAGGACGCAGACCTCCGCCTCGCGCACGAGGTCCTGTCCCGCGCCGCGGCCCAGTGGGCCCAGGACCGCGCCGGGTGGGTGGCGGGCCCGGTGGAGGTGGAGCCGCTCGTGGAGTGGTCTGCGGCTGGAGCCAGCCTCCGGGTGGCCGTGCCGGTGCGCCCCGCGTACCGGCTGCAGGCGGAAGCGGAGCTGCGGTGGCACGTGAAGGACGCGCTCAGGCAGGCAGGGGTGGCGGTGCAGGCCCTGTCGCCCTCCGCCTGGCCCATGTGACGGGGGTGGGGTCGTGGCTGCGTGGGACGCCAAGGGCCGGGAACGGGTACTGGGAATCGTGCTGGCCGGCGGGCGGGGGGAACGCTTGCACCCGCTCACCCGGGACCGGAGCAAACCCGCGGTGCCCTTCGGAGGCAAGTACCGGATCGTAGATTTTGTCCTCAGCAACTTGATTAACTCCAACGTGTTCTCCTTGTACATCATCGTGCAGTACAAATCCCAGTCCCTCATCGACCACCTCCGGCGCACCTGGCGGGCCAGCGGACTGCACGAGGACCACTTCGTCCTGGTCGTCCCGCCTCAGTTGCGCTGGGGAGACTCGTGGTACCGGGGCACCGCAGACGCCGTGTACCAGAACCTGAACCTGTTGCGGGATTACGGCCCGACCCTGGTGGCGGTGTTCGGTGCGGATCATATCTACCGCATGGACATCTCCCAGATGGTGGCCTTCCATCGCGACCGCGAGGCGGACGTCACCGTGGCCGCCCTCCCCGTCCCCTTAGAGGAAGCCAGCCGCATGGGTGTCCTGGAGGTGGACGAGGACAGCCGGGTGGTGGGGTTCGAGGAGAAACCTCCCAGGCCCCGGGGGCTCAGCCACCTGCCTGGCTACGCCCTGGCGTCCATGGGCAACTACCTGTTCAACGCCAAGTTGCTGGTGGACGCCCTCGTGGAGGACGCCCAACGGGACTCCGAGCACGACTTCGGCCGCAGCATCCTGCCGGGACTCGTCGCGGGCCACCGCGTCTTCGCGTACGACTTCCTCACCAACCGGATCCCCGGGACCAAACCCTACGAAGAGGTGGGCTACTGGCGCGACGTGGGAACCCTGTGGAGCTATTGGCAGGCCCACATGGACCTCCTCGGCCCCCAGCCGCGCTTTGACCTGTCCAACCACCTGTGGCCCATCAAGGGTGCGCCGTACGCGGGGCCCTCCGCCCGGGTGGTTTCCGGAGAGGTCCGGGACGCCCTGTTGGGCGAGGGCTCCGTGATCCACGGCGGCCGGGTGGTGCGCTCTGTTCTGGGGCGCGAGGTCCAGGTGGAGGAAGACGCGGAGGTCGAGGAATCGGTGGTCATGGACTACTGCGTGGTCCGGCGCGGGGCGCGCCTGCGCCGGGCTATCGTGGACCGCTTCAACACCCTCGAGCCCGGCACCACCATGGGCTTCGACCCGGAGGAGGACGCTCGCCGGTACCACGTGGACCCCTCAGGCCTCGTGGTGCTGGGCCGGGGCGCCACCCGGGCCCTGTGAGGGATTCATTGACAGATTTCGATTTATAGCCTAGCCTGGGGAGCGTGGTGCAGGTTCCGAGCTCGCTCCCTCGCGCGCGTAAGCTGCCCGAGCGCGCCCGCGCGCCCCAGGTGGAGGCCCAGGTGCTGGAGCCGGCCGTCCGGACCACGGCTGCCCGGCACGCCGCCTTGGGCGAGCCCGCCCGGCTCGCCCTGGTGCGGCTGCTCGCGCGGCACGGGAGCCTGTGCGTATGCGAGCTGCACGCCGCGCTCCCCCTGGCCCAGCCCACGGTCTCCCACCATTTGAGGGTCCTGCGGGAGGCGGGGCTCGTGGAGGCGGAGCGGCGGGGGACGTGGGTGTACTACAGGCTCCGCCGGGAGCCCCTCAAGCGGCTCGTGGTCGAGCTCCTGGAGTTGCTGTAGTCCTGGGAGGGACCGTGGAAATCCGCCCCGCCAGGTCGGAAGACCTCGCCGCCATCCTCGCCCTCCTGGAGCTCTGCAGGCTCCCCACCGCGGGAGTGCCACAGCACCTGGACACGTTCTTCGTGGCGGTAGAAGGAGGGCGGGTGGTGGGCAGCGCCGGTTTGGAGGTCCACGGCCAGGTGGCCTTGCTCCGGTCTGTGGCTACGGAGCCCGCGCACCGCGGGCAGGGTGTCGCCCGGCGACTGTGCGCGGAGGCCCTGCGCGAGGCCGCGCGCCGCGGGGCGCGGTCCTGCTTCCTCCTCACGGAGACCGCCGCGGACTACTTCGCGCGGTACTTCGCCTTCCAGCGCGTTCCGCGGTCCGCCGCGGACCCCCGCCTCCTGGCCTCGGAGGAGTTCCAGGGCGCCTGCCCGGAGGGGGCGCACCTGATGGCCCGCACGCTGACAGTCATCGAATAACTTCGATGAACGGGGAGGGGCTGAGTGTGACCGCTTTTGAGGAGCAGATCAAGCAAGCGGTGCGGGAACGCTACGCGCGGGCAGCCCGCACGGGCGCGGCGTGCGGCTGCGCGCCGCCCACGGAGGTGGACGTTGCGGGGGTCGTGGCCCCTTCCCTGGGCTGCGGGACTCCCCTGGCACACGCGCAGCTGGCCGTCGGCGAGGTGGTGGTGGACTTGGGCAGCGGCGCGGGCCTGGACTGCCTGCGGGCGGCGAAGCAGGTGGGGCCGCGGGGGCAGGTGGTGGGGGTGGACATGACTCCCGAGATGGTGGAGCGGGCGCGGGTGAACGCCGCTGCCCTCGGCCTCGAGGGCTGCCGGTTTCTGGTGGCCGAGGTGGAATCCCTACCCCTGCCAGACGGGTTCGCGGACGTGGTGGTGAGCAACTGCGTCCTGAACCTCGTGCCGGACAAAGCCCGCGCCATCCGTGAGGCCTACCGGGTGCTGAAACCTGGCGGCCGGTTGGTGGTCTCCGACGTGGTGGCCCGCACGCCCCTGCCGCCCGAGCTCCGGGCTGACCTCGACGCGTGGAGCGCCTGCGTGGGCGGTGCGGTGCCCCTCCCCGACTTCCTGCACTTGCTGAGCCGGGCAGGGTTCCTGGACGTGGAGGTGGTGGCTTCGGAGGACGCGTGCTGCGGACAGGCATCCCCCGTACAGAGCGTCACCGTCCGCGCGCGCAGACCCCGCTGAGGCGGCGAGGCGGTCGCGGCCGCTGTTACAATCGCGTTGATGCAGCCCCTGGTGGGCCTGATCATGGGCTCTCGGTCGGACTGGGAGACGCTGCGCCATGCGGCGGAGGTCCTGGATCAGCTGGGGGTGCCGTACGAGGTGCGGGTGGTCTCCGCGCACAGAACGCCCGACCTGCTGTACGAGTACGCAGGAAGCGCAGAGGCGCGCGGGCTCGAGGTGATCATCGCGGGGGCTGGAGGTGCCGCGCACCTGCCCGGGATGACCGCGGCCAAGACGGTCCTGCCGGTGCTGGGGGTCCCCGTGGAGTCCCAGGCTCTGCGAGGCCTGGACTCCCTGCTGTCCATGGTGCAGATGCCCGCTGGGGTTCCGGTGGGGACCCTGGCCATCGGGCGCGCGGGGGCCGTGAACGCCGCTTTGCTGGCGGCCAGCATCCTGGGAAACAGGCACCCGCAGGTGCGGGAGGCGCTGCGCCGGTACCGTGCCGCGCAAACTCAGGCGGTGCTCGAGCAACCGGACCCCAGGGAAGGCCCGTGAAGCTCGGCGTGCTGGGTGGCGGGCAGCTGGGCCGGATGCTGGCCCTGGCGGGCCTGCCGCTCGGCCTGGAGTTTTTGTTCCTGGACCCGCAATCCCGGCCGTGTGCCGCGGACGTGGGCCAACACCTCCAAGCAGCCTACGACGACGAAGTAGCCCTTGCGCGGCTCGCTCGAGAGGCAGACCGGGCGACGTACGAGTTCGAGAACGTCCCCGCGCGCGCGCTCGAGTGGCTTGCCCGGCACCTACCCGTGTACCCGCCGCCCAGGGCGCTGCAGGTATGCCAGGACCGCGCCGCGGAGAAGACGTTCCTGCGGCGGATCGGCGTCCCCACGGCGGAGTTCGCAGTTGCGGACACCCCCGTGGCCGTGGAACAGGCGGTGGAGCGCGTGCGATTACCCGCCGTGGTGAAGACCCGACGGATGGGATACGACGGGAAAGCGCAGCGCGTGGTCCGGCGGTGGGAAGAGCTCCCTGCGGCGTGGGAAGAGCTCGGCGCGGTCCCGGTGGTGGTGGAAGCCCTCGTGCCCTTCCGCCGCGAGCTATCGGTGATCGCGGTGCGCGGGTTGGATGGCGCGACCCTAAGTTACCCCGTGGTACAGAACCACCACGAGGATGGGATCCTGCGGGTTTCCCTGGCGCCGGCTCCCGGGCTTTCGTCCGGCTTGGCGGCACAGGCTCAGGCGTACGCCCACCAAGCCCTGGAGGCCCTGGACTACGTGGGGGTCCTGTGCCTTGAGCTGTTCGAGGTGGAAGGTAGGCTCTTCGGGAACGAGATGGCACCGCGGGTGCACAACTCCGGACACTGGACCCTGGAGGGTGCCTGGACGAGCCAGTTCGCCAACCACGTGCGCGCGGTGGCGGGTCTGCCCTTGGGGGATGCGACCCCCCGAGGGTGCTGCGCCATGGTGAACCTGATCGGCGAACGGCCGGACTTCTCCTCGGTGCTGCGGGTACCCGGAGCGCACCTGCACTGGTACGGCAAGGAGCCCAGGCCCGGCCGGAAGGTGGGCCACGTCACGGTGTGCGCGGACAGCTGGGGATCTCTGGCCGAACGCCTGGAGGCGCTTCAGGCCTGCGGGTTGAGGGTCCCGGGGTTGGCAGACCTCGCCGGGAGCGCAGAGTCGCGGTAGACTCCGCGGAGAGGGACTTTGCGGGTGAGTCGGCGCCGCTTCCAGCGGCTGGTGGAGGAGGCGCTCCGCCAGATCCCGGACGACCTCCGGCGGGCGCTCGACAACGTGCACGTGGCCGTGGAGGACTGGCCAACCCCGGAGCAGCTGGCGTCTGTGGGTCTGCCGGAGGATGGGGTGCTGTTCGGCCTGTACGAGGGCACGCCCCTCGTGGAGCGGGGGATCGAACCGCCGTTGCTGCCGGACCGCATCACACTGTTCCAGGGGCCCCTGGAGCAAGCCTGCGAGACCGAAGAGGAGCTGCGCGAGGAGATCCGCAGGACCCTGGTGCACGAGCTGGGCCACTACTTCGGCCTGGACGAGGACCGTCTCGAGGAGCTGGGGTACGGCTGAGCGGACTGTTAACCCTCAGCCAGGCGCTCCTCCAGCAGCTCCACCACCGCCCGGGCGATGCCCTCCTTGCCCTCGGCCACCCGCAGCACGTTCCCATCCGGGCCCACGAAGTAGCCGCGGTGCACCCCCCGGTCGATGTCCACCAGGTCGTTGGCCACCATGACGTCCGCGCGGTTGCGCCGCAAGGAATCGTGCGCAAGCCGGACCAGCTCGTCCGTAGACTTCCCCACCTCCAGCTTAAAACCCACGAGAAACGTGCGCGGGCTCAGCTCCTTGACCAGCTGGATTGCCTTGGGGGTGGGCACCAACCGGAGAACCCACACCTCCTCAGAACCCACCTTCTCCTGCCGCACCGACTCCGGGACGAAGTCCAGCACCGCCATGGGGTGGACCACCGCGTCGTAGCCCGTGGGCAGCTCCTCCTGGAACACGTGCACCAGGTCGTCCACGGTCTCCACGGGCACCAGCCGCAGGTGGTCGCGACCCCGGGCCCGGATCTGAGGGAGCTGCGCGCCGCGACCGTACACGTACGTGACCGACGCACCGGCCCGCACCGCCAGCTCCGCGATGAGCGCCCCCGTGCGGCCGGATCCCTTGTTGCTCAGGAACCGCACCGCGTCGAGCGGGGCCCGGGTGGGCCCGGAGGTGATCAGGATGCGCTTCCCGCGTAGCGGCATCTCCTCTATCCTAGCGCGGCCGGGCAGCGGGCCGATGGATGGAGCAAGATGGGGGCCACTCTCGGGGAAGGCGGGCCCGGCCCGTCGATCATCCCCCGGCGCTCCCGCCCGCGTTGACGCGCCCGGAGGGCGATCCTACAATGCAACCGGATTTTCCCTGGGTGGGGGTGTGGACAAGGCGCATGAGTACGAACCCGCAGGGCACGGTGGAGGCGGGACAGATCGTCGAGGGCGTGGTCGCCAAGATCACCAACTACGGGGCCTTCGTGGATCTCCCGGATGGCCGCAGCGGCTTGGTGCACATCTCGGAGATCGCAGACACTTTCGTCCGCGACATCCGGGAGTACCTGCGGGAGGGACAGACGGTCCGGGTCAAAGTCCTGGGCCTCAATGAGCGGGGTAAGCTGGACCTGTCGGTGAAACAAGCTCTGAGCCCGGAGGAGCGGGCGAACCGCCAGAAGCAGCGCACCACCTTCGAGGAGAAGCTCAAGGCGTTCCTGCGGCAGAGCGAGGAGCGCCTGCTGGACCTCAAGCGCAACACCGAGGCGAAGCGGGGCGGAGGTCGCCGCCGCCGCTAGAGCACCCGGAGCGCGGCCGCAACCCGCTCGAAGGTCTCCCACACCAGCTCCTGGCGCGCAAGTGTGCGGGATTCCTCCCGGATCCCCGGTCGGTCCTCCAGCTCTCGGAGGGCCACGCGCAAGGACCCGAGCAGGCGGGAGATCTCCTGGAGCACGGGATGCCCCGGGGCGGTGGGCAGGAGGGCACCGACCCGGTCCAGCGCCTCCTGCTCCGCGCGGCGGGCCATCCGGTCCAGATCCGCGGCCGCCAAGCGGCTGAAGGCTACGAGCCCGCGTCGCTCGGCCACCGCCTCCGCCATGAGCTGCTGTAGTTGTGCCACCACCTGTGCCTCGTCCACGGGTCACACCCTCCCTTCCCTTCGCAGGCCCGCTCCGCGAAACTGCAGCCGGTACAGCTTGGCGTACACGCCTCCCCGCCCAAGCAGCTCCGCGTGGGTTCCCTCCTCCACCAGCCGGCCCCGGTGCAGGACCAGGATCCGGTCCACGTTCTGCACCGTAGACAGCCGGTGCGCGATCACGATGGACGTCCGGCCCCGCAGGACCCGGTCCATGGCCTCCAGGATCCACCGCTCCGTCTCTGAGTCCACGCTGCTCGTGGCCTCGTCCAGCAACACGAGGACCTGGGGGTTGTACGCCAGCGCCCGGGCGAAGGCGATGAGCTGCCGCTGCCCCATGGACAGACGCACCCCGCGCTCACCCACCTCGGTGCGGTAGCCGTCCGGCAGCCGCTCGATGAAGCGGTCCGCCCCGACGAAGCGCGCTACCTCCCGCACCCGTTCTGGAGAGATCTCCGGGTCCCACAGGCGGATGTTGTCCTCCACCGTCCCGGAGAAAAGGAACACGTCCTGAAGCACAAGGCCGATGTGCCGCCGGAGGTCCTGTTGGCGGACCGAGCGCACGTCCACCCCATCCAGGAGCACCCGGCCGCGCTGGGGGTCGTAGAACCGGCACAGCAAATTCAGCACAGAGCTCTTCCCCGCGCCCGTGGGACCCACCAGGGCCACCCGCTCCCCGGGAGCCACCCGGAAGGAGACGCCCCTCAGAGCCCATCCCGCGCCGTCCTGAGCACCGGCCCCCTCCGGGTCGTAGGCGAACCACACGTCATCGAACACCACTTCACCCCGCACCCGCTCCAGGCGCACGGGTTGTTCGGGGTCGTGGACCGTCACCGGCTCGTCCAGCAGGCTGAAGATGCGCTCGCTGCTCGCGAGCGCCTGCTGCAGCAGGTTGAACTTCTCCGCCAGCTCCCGGATGGGGTCGAAGAAGCGCTCTGCGTACTGCACCATGGCCACCAGCACGCCCAGGGTGGTCCAGCCCTGCACCACCTGGCCTCCCCCGTACCAGAGCAACAACGCCACCGCCACAGTCCCCAGGACCTGGACCGACGGGAAGAACTCTGCCATATTCGACAGGGACTCCAGGTGGGCCTTCAAGTAGTCGCGGTTCAGCGCGTCGAACCGCTGCAGGCTGCGGGTTTCCTGGGTGAACAGCTGAACGACCGGCATGCCCGTGATGTGCTCGTTCAGGTACGCGTTGATGCGCGCCAGGCGCGTCCGCACCGCGCGGTACGCCTCCAGGGCTCGGCGTCGGAACCGTTCGGTGACCGCGTACACCAGGGGCAGCACGCTCAGCGCCACCAGGGCGAGCCGCCAGTCCAGCCACAGCATCGCCGCCACGATGCCCACCAGGGTCAGCACATCCCCGAACACCGCCACCACCCCGGAGGTGAGTAGCTCGTTCAAGCTGTCCACGTCGTTGGTGACCCGGGTCACCAGGCGCCCCACGGCGTTCCGGTGGTAAAAGCTCAAGGGCAGGCGCTGGAGGTGCCTGAACAGGTCCATGCGCAAATCGCCCATGGCTCGCTGGCCCACCACCTGCATGACCACGTTCTGCGTCCAGCGGGCGCCGAACCCGACCAGGACCACCCCGAGGTACGCCGCGGCGAGCGCACCCAGCCCGCGGAAGTCTGGCCCGCCTCCGGCAGGCGCGATGTACCGGTCGATGGCGATCCGGTACAGCTGGGGCCCAGCCAGCTCCGTGGCGGACGCCACCACGAGGAGGGCGACCGCGACCAGCAGCCGGGCGCGGTGAGGCCGCACGTAGCCCACGAGCCGCCGCACCACCCGGGGGTCAGCCCTTCCGGAGAGCGCCTCTTCCTCGTACGGGTGGCCAGTCACGGCGCCTCCTGCTCCAGCGCCTCGCGCAGGCGCTGCTGCTCGTAGAGCTCCGCGTACAGACCGCCGCGGGCCAGCAGCTCTTCGTGCGTTCCCTGCTCTACCACCTGCCCCTGGTCCAGCACCACGATCCAGTCGGCGTCCTGGATGGTGGAGATGCGGTGAGAGATGACCACCGCGGTGCGGGACTGGAGCACCGAGCGCAGTCCCCGCAGAATCTCCTCCTCCGTCTGGGTGTCCACACTGCTCAGCGCGTCATCGAGGACCAAGATCCGCGGGTTCCGGGCCAGCGCCCGAGCCAGCGCCGTCCGCTGCCGCTGTCCCCCCGACAGGGTCACCCCCCGCTCCCCTACCACGGTCCCGTAGCCCTGCGGCAGCTGGACCACGTCCTTGGAGATCCGCGCGACCTCCGCGGCCTCCAGCGCCCGTTCGCCGTCCCCCCCGAAGGCGATGTTCGCGAGGAGGGTGTCGCTGAACAGGAAGGGGTCCTGCGGCACGAACCCCACGGCCCCCCGCACCGTGCGCAACGGCAGGCGCCGCAGGTCCACCCCATCCAGCAGCACGCGGCCCCGGGTGGGGTCCAACAGGCGCGGGATGAGGTTCACCAGGGTGGTCTTGCCGGATCCCGTCGGCCCCACCACCGCCACCGTTGCCCCCGCAGGGATCCGCAAGCTCACGTCCCGGAGCACCGGGACGCCGTCGTAGGAGAACCACACGCCCTGGAACTCAACCTCCCCGCGCACCGCCGGCAGGTGCACGGGGTCCTCGGGGTCTGCGATCCGCGGCCGGGCGTTCAGCACCTCTTCCAGCCGCCCCATGGATGCCCGGCCCTGCTGCCACAGGTTGAGTACCCATCCGGCGGCGATCATGGGGAAGCTCAGGCGCGCCAGGTAGTAGGAGAACTGCACCAGCTGCCCCACCGTGAGCTGGCCCGCGGCTACCCCTCGACCGCCCTCCCACAGGAGGGCGACCGCGGCCAGTCCCAGGACGAGCCCGATGGCAGGCCACACCGCCCCCTGCACCCGGGCCAGCCGCACGTTGGCCGCGGCCACGGCTTCCACCGCGTCGCGCAAGCGTTCCAGCTCCACCTGCTCCCGGGTGAAGGCCTTCACCACGCGGATGCCGCTGAAGGTCTCCTGGGCCCGCGTGGAGAGGTCACTGAAGCGCTCCTGCGCGGTCTCAAACCGCCGGTGCACCCCCCGACCCAGCACCACGAACAGCACCGTGGCCAGCGGCAGGATGGCCATGGTGACGGCGGTGAGGCGCGGGCTCACCGTGAACATGAACACCACCGAGGTCGCTACCATCACCACGGTGTGGACGGACCGCATGAGCCCGATCCCCGCAAAGCGCTGCACGGCCCGCACGTCGCTCACCGCCCGCGCCATGAGGTCTCCCGTCCGCCAGCGGTGGAAGAAGCTCACATCCATGCGCTCCAGATGCGCGAACAGCTCCCGGCGCAGCTCGGCTTCGATCCGGAAGGCGGCTCCGAGGATCTGCCAGCGCATGGTGTAGCTGAACGCGCCCTCCACCAGGGCCAGGGCCACCAGGAGCAACGCGAGCCGCGGAGCCTGGGGATCCTGACGTTGGATGGAGTCCACCGCAGCCCGCAACACCCACGGGGCCACCTGCGCCGTGGCCACCGCCGCCAGCGCGGCAGCGTAGCCTACTGCGTACGCCCGGGCGTGGCGGCACACCAGGTTCCAGAAGCGACGGCTGCGCATCCGACCCCTCCGGGGTGTACACCGGCGTGAGCCGGGGGGCGAGGGGCGCTCAGGAGGGTGCCTTCGCCCGCTCCTCCTCTGCCAGCGCCCGCCGGAGGACCTTCCCGATCAACGTCTTCGGGAGCTCGGGGCGGAACTCCACCGACCGCGGCACCTTGTGGGGGGCCAGGTGCTGCCGGCAGAAGGCGACCAGCTCCTCCTCGGTGGCCTGCGCGCCTGGCTTCAGCGTCACGAATGCCTTGACCACCTCACCCCGGGCCGGGTCGGGGACACCTACCGCCGCCGCCTCCCGCACCGCAGGGTGGCGGTACAGCACCTCCTCCACCTCCCTCGGGAAGACCTTAAGCCCGCCCACGTTGATCATCTCCTTCTTGCGGTCCACCACGTAGAAGAAGCCATCTTCGTCCATGCGAGCCATGTCTCCCGTGTACAGCCAGCCGTCCCGCAGCGCCCGGGCGGTCTCCTCGGGTTGGTTGCGGTAGCCCACCATCACCTGCGGGCCGCGCACACACAGCTCGCCCACCTCTCCCGCCGGCAGCGGTACCCCGCTCTCCGGATCCACCACCCGCGCGTCGGTGTCGGGCACCGGGATCCCTATGCTCCCCGGCTTGCGCAACCCGTACAGCGGGTTGCAGTGGGTCACGGGAGACGCCTCCGTCAGCCCGTAGCCCTCCACCAGCTTGCCGCCCGTGGCGCGCTCCCACCGCTGCTGCACCTCCACGGGCAAGCCCATGGCCCCGCTGATCCCGGCCCGCACCGATCGGAAGTCCTCCGCCCGCCAGCCCTGCGTGTTCAACAGGGCGATGTACATGGTGGGGACCCCGTGGAAGACCGTGGGCCGGTGGCGGCGCAGCGCGCGCAGGACCATCCCCACCTCAAACCGCGGCACGAGCACCATGGTGGCGCCCAACCACAGGGAGAAGTTCATTACCGCGGTCATGCCGTAGCTGTGGAAGAAGGGCAGCACCGCCAGGGTGGTTTCCTCCCCGGGGCGCAGGCGTGGGTCCCACGCCACCGCCTGCAGGAGGTTGCACACCAGGTTGCGGTGCGTCAGGATCGCCGCCTTCGGCACCCCCGTGGTCCCACCGGTGTACAGGTACACCGCAGGTTCTTCGGGGCTCACCTCCACCGGGGTCGGGGACGCGGGCCGGAGCAGCTCCGAGAAGGGGTAGACCCCGGGCTGAGGCCGGACGTCCACCCACTGCCTTTCCCGCCGCGCCCGCAGCGGGTACAGGAGGCGAAGGAGCGGCGGCATGAACTCGTGGATGCCCGTGAACACCACGGACCGGACCCCGGCCGCCCGAGCCGCCGCCACCACCCGCGGGTACAGGAGACTCAGGGTGATGGCCACCTCGGCACCGCTGTCCCGAAGCTGATGCGTGATCTCCCCCTCTGTGTACAGCGGGTTGTGGGGGACCACCACACCACCCGCGCGCAGCACACCGTAGTAGGCGATGACGAACTGCGGGCAGTTGGGGAGGTGCAAGGAGACGGCCGTCCCCTTGCCCACGCCCAGGCGCTGCAGCCCCGCGGCGAAGCGGTCTGCCATGCGATCCAGCTCCGAGAAGGAGATGCGCCGTCCGAAGAACACCACGCCACCGCGGTCAGGGTAGGTGCGGGCCGCGCGCCGCAGCACCTCGCCCAGCGGAATGGACGGGTAATCCAGGTGAGCGGGCACTCCGGCGTCGTAGTGCCGGAGCCAGAGCCGCTCGGCCGCCATCTCCTCACCCCCTCCGGCTACGCCGGATATCCACCAGCCCGCACCACCGCGTCGGCCACCGCGCGCTGGAGTTGCACCAGGTTGGGTGGGGTGTAGCGCAGGATCCGCCGCAGGCCCGCGAGCTCGGTGCGCAAACCGTCGCCCTCGTCGCTACTGGCCAGCACCTGCCGAGCGGTCATCTCCACCCGGGGCAGGGCTTCGTACACGTACGCGCGCGCCAGAGCTGCCAGGGTCTCCGCCTTGGCATCTCCGCGGCGGGCCGCCTTCTGCGCCCGCAGCACCGCGCTCTCCACCGCGAACGCCTCCGCCACCAGGTCCGCGATCCACCCCAGGATCTCCTGCAGACCCTCCAGGCGGTCGAGGTGCTTCTGTACCGCCACCCCGGCGGCAAGCAGAGCAGCCTTCTTGACCGCCTCGGCGAGGCGTCCTTCTTCCCCGAGGGGTCCTTCCGGCCCCTCTGCGTCCGAGGCCGGACTGGTGAGCTCGCCCACCACCGCCTGCACCGCGGGCAGCAACCCCAGCCGCCCGGACAGCGCCCGCTTGGTGAGCATGTCCACCACCAGCAGCCGGTTGATCTCGTTCGTCCCCTCCCAGATCCGGTTGATCCGGGCGTCCCGGTAGGCACGGGCCGCGGGGTACTCCTCGATGTACCCGTAGCCGCCGTACACCTGCACCACCTCGTCCACCACGAAGTCCAGCACCTCCGTGGAGAACACCTTGTTGATGGAGGATTCCACCGCGTACTCCTCCAGAGCGCGCAGCACCTCCCCGCCCTCCCGGGCGGCTCCCACCGCGGCCTCCACCAGCCCTCCCGTGCGGTACACCATGCTCTCCACCGCGTACAGGCCCGCCGCCATGCGGGCCAGCTTCTGCCGGATGAGGCCGAACTCCACGATGGCCCGGCCGAACTGCCGCCGCTCCGCGGCGTACGCCACCGCCTGCCGCAGGGCCCGCTTCCCTCCACCCAGGCACGCCGCCCCGATCTTGAACCGCCCCAGGTTGAGGATGTTGAAGGCCACCCGGTGCCCCTTTCCCACCTCTCCGAGGACGTTCTCCACGGGCACCCGGGCGTTCTCCAGGAACACGCTGCGGGTCGAGGACCCCTTGACTCCCATCTTGTGCTCTTCGTCCCCGAGGCTCAGACCTTCGGTGTCGCGATCCACGATGAAGGCGGTGAAGTGTTCACCATCGACCTTCGCGTAGACCGTGAAGACGTCCGCGAAGGCGGCATTGGTGATGAACTGCTTCTGGCCCGACAGCAGGTAGAAACGGCCGTCGGGGCTCGGGGTGGCCCGGGTGCGGATGGACAGCGCGTCCGAGCCTGCCGTGGGTTCGGTGAGCGCGTACGCGCCGATCTTCTCACCCCGGGCCATGGCAGGAAGGTAGCGCCGCTTCTGGTCCTCGTTGCCGAAGAAGGCGATGGGCAGCGTGCCGATGCCCACGTGGCCGCCGTAGCTCACCGAGAACGAGGACCCGGACAGCTCCTCCGCCAGCACCAGGGACACCAGGCTGTCCATCCCGCCTCCGCCGTACGCCTCGGGCAGGTCCGGAGCTAAAAACCCCATCTCGCCCAGTTTGCGGAGTAGGTTCCGGGTCAGGTCCCAGTCCTGCTTTTCGATCTCCGCGTCCCGGGGCAGGACCTCGCGCTGCATAAAGTCCGCGGCTGCCTTGCGGACCATCCGGTGGTGCTCCGCAAGGTCTTCCGGGGTGAACACCTCCTCCGGCGCGGTGCGCTCGATCAGAAATCCCCCGCCGGGCCGGGCGGTGCGCTCCTTGGTTTCCATCCCTCTCCCTCCTCCGTCCGCGGCTACGGCCGCTCGAACACGGCGGCCGCCCCCATGCCGCCGCCCACGCACATGGTCACCACCCCGTAGCGGGCGCCGCGCCGTCGCATCTCGTGCAGCAGGGTGGCGGTGAGCTTCGCGCCCGTGCACCCCAGGGGGTGGCCCAGAGCGATGGCGCCACCGTTGGGGTTCACCCGCTCCGGGTCCAGCTCCAGCTGTCGGATCACGGCCAGCGTCTGGCTGGCAAAGGCCTCGTTGAGCTCTATCAGGTCCACGTCCCCCAGCCGCAGCCCGGCAAGCCGCAACGCCTTCGGCACCGCCTGTACGGGGCCGATGCCCATGATCTCGGGAGGCACTCCGGCCACCGAAAACGAGCGGAACACCCCAAGCGGCCGCAGCCCCAGCTGCTCCGCTCGCCGGCTGCTCATCACCACGCACGTCGCAGCCCCGTCGCTGGTCTGAGAAGCGTTGCCGGCGGTGACGGTGCCGTCCCTGGCGAAGGCGGGTTTGAGCTTCGCCATCGCCTCCAAAGAGGCATCAAACCGCACGCCTTCGTCCACCTCAAAGGTGATCTCCCGCGCCCGGGGTGCGGGGCCATCCTCCTCCCACCGCCGCACCCGCACGGGCACGATCTCGTCACGGAAGCGACCCTCCCGGATGGCGGCCGCGGCCCGCTGGTGGCTGCGCAGCCCCCCCCGGTCCTGGTCCTCCCGGGAGACCTCGAACCGCCGTGCCACGATCTCCGCGGTGTTGCCCATGGACAAGTACACGTCCGGCCAGCGCTCCACCAGCTCTGGGTGGGGCGCAAACTTCCAGCCGCTCATGGGGATTCGGCTCATGCTCTCCGTCCCGCCCGCCACCACCACCTCCGCCCAGCCCGCCAGGATCCGCTCAGCGGCCATGGCGATGGCCTGCAGCCCGGAAGCGCAGAACCGGTTCACAGTCACCCCGGGCACCGAGTCCGGAAGGCCTGCCCGCAGAGCGGCCACCCGGGCCACGTTCAAACCCTGCTCGCCTTCGGGCATGGCGCAGCCCAGGATGACGTCGTCCACCTCCCCAGGCTCAAGCCCCGGCGTGCGCTGGAGCGCGGCCCGGATCACCTGCGCCGCCAGCTCGTCCGGCCGCGCGTCCTTGAGCGTTCCCCGTGGTGCCTTGCCCACCGCTGACCGGACCGCGGTCACCACCACCGCCTCCCGCACCGGCCACCTCCTACTCGTCAGTTCCGCAGCGGGCGTCCCCGCTCCAGCATGTGGCGGATCCGGTCCTGCGTCCGGCGCTCGCCCAGCAGGCTCAGGAACGCCTCTCGTTCCAGATCCAGCAGGTGCTGCTCGTCGACTCGACTCCCCTCGGGCACATCCCCTCCCGTCAGCACGTAGGCGAGCTTGCGGGCAATGTGCTCGTCGTACTCCGTGATGTGTCCGCCCACCCGCAGGTTGTGCAGGCCCGCGTACAGCGCGGCCCGGACCCGCTCGCCACCCACGCGCACAGGCTGCCGGAGCGGTGGCCGGTAGCCGGTCTCCACCAGCGTGAGCGCCACCCGCTTGGCGTCGGCCACCAGCCGGTCGGGGTTTGGCGAGATCCCGTCCCCGTCCCGCAGGAAGCTCAGCGTGCGCGCCTCCTCCGCGGACGTACTGACCCGGGCTGTGGCCATGGTCTCGAACGCGAACCGGAGCAGGGGGAACAGGTCGCCTTCGACCCCGTCGGGGAAGCGCTGCGCGCAGCGGGCGGCCATCTCCTTCACGCCGCCGCCCGCCGGCACCAGCCCCACCGCCACCTCTACTAGACCCAGGTACGTCTCCATGGCCGCCTGCACCCGCGCCGCGTGCAGCACGAGCTCACACCCCCCACCCAGGGTGCGGCCGTGGGGCGCCACCACCACCGGTTTGGGGAAGTACTTGATGGACTGGTTGACCTGCTGGAAGGCACGCACCCCAAGCTCCAGGTCCTCCCAGTTCCCTTCCTGCGCCTCCATGAGGAGCAGCACCAGGTTGGCGCCCGCGGAGAAGTCAGGGCCCTGGTTAGCCACCACCAGGGCGTCAAAGCGCGTCTTGGCCTCCTGCAGCGCTCGCTGCAGCATGCGGATCACATCTTCGCCGATGGCGTTCATCTTCGTGTGGAACTCCACGCACCCCACCCCGTCACCCAGATCCACCAGCGTCGCACCGGGGTTGGAGGCCACCACCGCGCCGGTCGCCTTTCGCTCCTTCAGCACGACGACACCCGCAGGCCACGACACCGGTGCGTAGCTGCGCGAGGAGGGTTGGAAGACCTCCAGCACACCGTCCCGGCGGCGGTAAAACGACCCCCCGGCGTCCAGGACAGCCTCCACCAGCGGAGGGAGCGTGACCCCTTCCGCCCGCAGGCGGTCGGCCACCTCGCGGACTCCCAGGGCGTCCCACGTCTCGAAGGGTCCCATCTCCCACCCGAATCCCCAGCGCAGGGCGCGGTCCACGCTCACCAGGTCGTCGGCGATCTCGGGGATCCGCCGGGCCGCGTACACCAGCCCCGCGGACAGCGCCCGCCACAGGAACCTGCCCACGCGGTCGCCGGCGCCGAGGACCGCGCGGACCCGCCGGGCCCAGTCGTCCACGTTCCGCACCGCCTCGACGCTCGGCAGGCGGGGTCGCTGCCGCGGGCGGTACTGGAGGGTCTGCCAGTCCAGGGTCAAGACCTCACCGTCCTGCCGCCGGTAGAAGCCGCCCCCTGCTTTGTCCCCGAGCCAGCCCCGCTCCAACATGGCCTGGATGAACGCCGGCAACCGGAAGACCTCCCGTTGTTCGTCGTGCGGAAGCCGCTCGTACGAGTTCCGGGCCACGTGAGCGAGCACGTCCAGCCCCACTAGGTCTGCGGTGCGGAAGGTGGCGCTGCGCGGTCGGCCGAGGAACGTGCCCGTGAGCTCGTCCACCTCCTCGATGGTGAGCCCTTCCTCTACCATCAGGTGGGCGGTGCGCAGGAAGCCGTAGGTGGCGATGCGGTTCGCGATGAAGTTGGGCGTGTCCTTGCAGAACACCACGCCCTTGCCCAGCACCCGCGTGGCCACATCCTCCACCCACCGCAGCACCGCGGGGTCCGTCTCAGGGAGCGGGATGACCTCCAGAAGCCGGAGATACCGCGGCGGGTTGAAGAAGTGCGTGCCCAGGAAGTGCCGGCGGAACTCCGTAGACCGCCCCGCGGCCACATCCTGGATGGGTAGGCCGCTGGTGTTGGTGCTCACCACCACTCCGGGCTTCCACACCCGCTCGACCCGCTCCAGCAGCGCCTGCTTCGCGGCGAGATCCTCCACCACCGCCTCCACCACCCAGTCGCACTCCGCCAGGCGGGGCAGGTCGTCGTCAAAGTTCCCCAGGGTGACCAGTTGGGCCCGCTCAGGTGCGGTGAAGGCCGCGGGGCGCATGCGAAGCGCCCGCTCCAGCCCCGCGCGGCTCAGGCGGTTTCGGACCTCTGGATGGTCGCTAGACAGCTCCCGCCGCCGTTCCTCCTCGGTGAGGTCGTGGGATGCCAGATCCAGCAGCAACACCGGGATCCCGGCGTTCGCGAGCAGCGCGGCGATCTGGGAACCCATGGTGCCGGCCCCGAGGACGGCGGCGCGGCGTACCCAAGGTGTCGGCACGTCTTCCTCCCTAGGCGTCCCGGGTTCGCGCCAGCCCCTGCAAGAAGAGGTCCGCGAACGCGCGGGCGAAGTCCTGATGGGACAACGGCCCTTGCGGGTCGAACCAGGTGGTGAACCAGTTGCAGGCGCCCAGGATGGCAAGTCCCACGGTCTTGGGGTCTGCGGGTCGGAACTCGCCCGTAGCGACCCCCTCCTCGACCATGCGGCGGAACAGGCCTTCGTAGCGGTCCCGCAATTCCAGCATCCGCGCCCGCCGCGCGGGCGAGAGGCTCTTCAGCTCAACGTGTAGCACCGTGAGCTCATCCCGGGAGGAGGCGGCCACACGGAGGTGCCCGGCGATGGCCTGCCGCAACCTTTCCGACGCGGGGGCCTCCAACCGCGCGATGGGCTCCACCGCGTCCAGCAGCCGGCGGATGGATCGCTCCATGATCTCCCACAGGAGGTCTTCCTTGGCCTCGATGTAGTGGTACAGGCTACCCCGCTGCACTCCCACGGCCTCCGCCAGGTCCTGCATGGAGGTGTCGTGGTAGCCCTTCTGACGGAAAAGGCGTATAGCAGCGTTGAGCAGCTCCTCGTGCTTGGGGCGGATCCCAACCTGGTCCACGTTTGCCTACCGAACGTTCGGTAGCTAAACCGTACAACCCTAGCCGCTGCACGTCAAGATGCGATCAGCGGGCTGGCCGGAGTTCCAGGCGGGCCTGTGCGTGCCGGTCCACCGCCTCGCGGGACCATAGCAGTGGATGGTAGCGGCCATCGACCCAAAGGGGTGCGAGATCCGCGCGGTGCGGGTGGCCCACCAAGCCTGACTGACCGGTGGTGTGCACGGCCACCGATCGGTCCGGGTCCAGCAGGTCCACCACCATCCGCATGGAGGCCACCACGGTCTGGTCGAACGGCCTCA
>JBEQAH010000008.1:0-21710 GCA_041640435.1 bacterium
TTGTGGACGGCCACACCCATCTGTTCGGCGCTCGGTACGACCCCGCAGCGGCCGTTCCGGCCATCGTGGCGGGCGGCACCACCTGTGTGGTCACGGAGATCTCCGAGCTGGCTTACGTGGCGGGGGAGGTGGGACTCCGTGCGGCCCTGGCGGCCCTGCACAGCCTCCCCGCGCGCGTGTACGCCACCCTCCCGCCCCTGGCCGCGAGCCTGCCCCACCTGGAGCGCGCGCCCAGCATCGAGGTGTACCGGGAGCTGCTGCAGGACCCCCGGGTGGTGGGGCTCGGGGAGGTGTACTGGGGCAACCTGGTGATGAGGGAGGATGGACGACTGCTGGCGCTGGTGGAGGCAACCCACGCGGCGGGCAAGGTGGTGGACGGACACGGCGCGGGAGCACGAGCTGGCCGCTTGGCGGCATACGCGGCCGCGGGGGTCACGTCGTGCCACGAGCCCACCACGGCGGAGGAGGTGGTGGAACGACTTCGCCTCGGCTACTACACCATGGTGCGCGAGGGCAAGATCCGCCAGGAGCTGGAAGCCGTGGCCTCCCTGTGGCGCAGGGAGGAGATAGACCTGGGGCGCCTCTCCCTGGTGACCGACAGCGTGGGGGCGCGCGAGATCCTCGAGGAAGGCTACATGGACGCGGTGGTTCGCAAGGCCGTGCAGCTGGGAATGGACCCAAGGCTGGCGGTTCGGGCGGCTACCCTGGCACCCGCGGAACGCTTCCGGTTGGATGGGGAGGTGGGCGGGTTGGCGCCCGGGAGGTTCGCGGACTTCAGTCTGGTCCCGGACTTGCGCGAATTCCGGCCGACTGTGGTGGTCATGGGTGGCAGGGTGGTGGCGCGGGAAGGGAGGCCGTTGCTTAGCTACCGGCCACACCGCTACCCTGCGGCACTCTTCCACACCATCCGGAGGGGTGTACCACCCCCGGAGGCGTTCCGGATCCATCCCCAGCGGGAAGAGGGGTCAGCCCGGGTTCGCGTGGTGGACATGGTGACGCACCTCGTGACCCGGGAAGGTGTGGTAGAACTGTCTGTGCGGCGCGGAGAGCTGATCCTCGAGGGCGACGTGGCGCTGGTGGCGGTGATGGACCGGGAAGGGGAGCGCCCTCCCTTCGTGGGATTGGTGCGGGGCTTCGGCCTGCGTCGCGGGGCGTATGCCACCAGCATGGCGTGGGACTCCCCCCTGCTGGTGGCGGTGGGAGCTTCCGTGGAGGAGGTTTGTATCGCACTGAGCCGCCTGGTGGCCCTGGGAGGGGGAGTGGTGGTGTGTGCGGGAGAGCGCCTGCTGGCGGAGCTGCCGGCACCGGTGGCGGGGGTCGTGTCCCTGGGCACTCTGGAGGACGTGGCGCTTCGCGAGACCGCCATCGACCGCGCCCTGGGAGAACTGGGTGCGAGGGGGCCGCGGCCCTCCCTGAGCGTGGACGTGCTCACGGCCCTCGCCATCCCCCACTTCCGCGTCTGTGACCTGGGCTACGTCCGGGTGCGGGATGGAGCTCTCCTGGGGCTGTGGCTGGAGGGTGCTTGACACCCCCGGATGGAGTTGGTAGCGTTCGCTCAACGGGACAAGTGAATAGCAGCACCCTTATCCAGAGTGGGCGAGGGACGGGCCCGATGACCCCCGGCAACCTACCGGCGCAAGGCCGGCAAGGTGCCAACTCCCGCGGAAGGCATTCCGAGAGATAAGGGCAGTTGTTGCCCTCCGCGGCCTGGATTCCGGTGGATGCTTCGTTCGCCGGTGTCGGCGCAGGAGGGCTTCTCGTTGTCTGGAGGTCATTGGCGTGCGGGTACGAGTGACGGTGCCAGCCACGTCCGCGAACCTGGGCCCCGGGTTTGACTGCCTAGCGCTCGCTCTTTCCCTGAGGAACGAGGTGGAGGCGGAGCTGGCCGAGCAGCCACAGGTGGCGGTGTACGGAGAAGGGGAGGGCGAGCTGCCCGTGGACGAGCGGAACGTCGTGTACCAGGCGGCCCAGCAGGTGGCGGCCCGCGCAGGGCGTGCGGGTATCGCCTTCGCCTTCCGGTGCTGGAACCGGATCCCGCTGGACCGCGGGCTCGGGAGCAGCGCGGCCGCGCGGGTGGCCGGGGTGGTGGCCGCAAACCGGCTGCTGGGAGGCGCCATGGACCTTCAGGCGCAGCTGGACCTGGTGGCGCAGCTGGAGGGGCATGCAGACAACGCGGCCGCCGCCCTCCTGGGGGGCCTCACGGTGGCGGTGCCGGACAGGGTGGGGAGGGTGCGCTGGCAGCGGGTGCTCCCGCTGCGGTTCCCCGAGGTGGTGGTGTGTGTGCCCGAGGTGCGGGTGCCAACCCACCGGGCGCGAGCGCTGCTGCCGGATCGCGTGGCGTTTGCGGACGCGGTGTTCAACGTGGGCCGTACGGCGTTGCTCGTGGCCGCGGCGTGCACGGGCGATCCTGAGGCACTCGCGGAGGCCGTGCAAGACCGGCTGCACGAGCCGTACCGGGAGGGGCTCGTCCCTGGGTTCCGCCGGGCAGTCTCGCAGGCCCGGGCTGCGGGCGCTTGGGCCGTCGCGCTCAGCGGCGCGGGCAGCAGCGTGCTGGCCCTGGTGCCGGCCGGCCGCGCAGGGGACGTGGCGGAGGCTCTGGTGGAGGCGTTCCGGGGTGAGGGGATTCGAAGCCGCGCGCTGCGCCTGTCCGTGGACCCAAGGGGCGCGGTCGTGGAGGAAGAGCCGAGAGGAGGTGGAACGTGGGACGGGTGACAGAACTGCGATGTCGGGCCTGCGGGGCGAGCCACCCGGTCGGCCCGCAGTACGTTTGCGAGCGTTGCTTCGGCCCCCTGGAGGTGGTGTACGACGAGGAGACCTGGAGGGAAGCCACGCGAGAACGGATCGCGTCCGGCCCGCCCTCCATCTGGCGGTACCGCCTCCTGCTCCCCGCAGAGCCTGAGGGCGACGACCTGCATCCGGGGTTCACGCCGCTCTTGCGGGCGGAGCGCTTGGGTGAGCGCCTGGGCCTGCGGAATCTCTACCTGAAGAACGACACCACCAACCCCACGTGGTCTTTTAAAGATCGGGTTGTGGCGGTGGCCGTAGCCGCGGCGCGGGCGTTCGGCTTCCGGGTCCTGGCGTGCGCCTCCACGGGCAACCTGGCCCACGCGGTGGCGGCCCATGCGGCCCGGGCAGGGATGCGGGCGGTGGTGTTCGTGCCCCGGGGGTTAGAGGCCGCGAAAATGCTCGCCACCTCCGTGTACGACCCCACGGTGGTGGAGGTGGAGGGCACGTACGACGACGTGAACCGGCTGTGTACGGAGATCGCCGGCGAACACCCCTGGGCGTTCGCGAACATCAACCTCCGGCCCTTTTATTCCGAGGGCTGCAAGACCATCGGCTATGAAGTGGCCGAGCAGCTGGGTTGGCGGCTACCGGACCACGTGGTGGTGCCCGTAGCGTCCGGAAACCTGTTCGTGAAGACCGAGAAGGCGTTCTCGGAGCTGCGGGCCGTGGGGCTCGCAGAGGGGCCCATCCCGCGGCTGCACGGGGCGCAGCCCGCCGGCTGCGCGCCCATCGCGCACGCACACCGCCGAGGCCAGTCCCAGGTCACTCCGGTCCGCCCCCATACCCTGGCGAAATCCCTGGCCATCGGCAACCCCGCGGACGGCTTCTACGCCCTCCAGACCGCGCGGCGCACGGGCGGGGTCTTTGAGGTGGCGACCGACGAGGAGGTGGTGGAGGGCATCCGGTTGCTGGCGCAGACAGAAGGCATCTTCGCGGAGACCGCAGGCGGGGTCACGGTGGCGGTGCTGCGGAAGCTGGCCGAGGGGGGTGTGCTGAGCCCGGAGGACGTGGTGGTGGCGCTCATCACCGGTGGGGGGCTGAAAACCCTGGAAGCGGTGTCGTCCGCGGCCCGGCCGCCCATCCGGATCCGGCCCACGTTGCGGGACGTGGAGCGGGAGGTCCTGGCTGCGGTGTGACCCCCCCACCGCCGGGCAGGAGAAGGGGAGCTGGCGGCGAACAGACGCAGCCGGGTCCGTGCACAGGCGCGGGCCGGTGGAACCGATGAGCCTCGTGGTGGAACCCGCCAAGCCCGAGGACGAGCCGCAGATCCAGCGGCTCGTCAAGTCCGTGCTGACCGAGTTCGGTCTTCCCTACGACCAGGCCGTCGCCGCGGAGCTTTCCAACCTGGAGGAGCACTTCCCCCAACCGCGCTCGGTGTTCTTCGTAGCCCGCATGGATGGCCGGGTGGTGGGTACGACCGCGGTCCAGGAAGCGGGGAAGGGGCGGGCGGTCCTGAAGCACCAGTACGTGCACGCGGACTACCGGCGGCGAGGGATCGGCGCCAAGCTGCTGGATGCAGCCCTGGTGTACTGCCGGGTGTGCGGCTACCGGGAAGTACAGCTGGAAACCGCGCCGTGGATGCAGCAGGCCCAGCGCCTGTACCGGTCTCGGGGGTTCCGGGAGATCAGCCGCGACGAGAACACCGTGCGCTACCACTTGGTGCTGGCAGGTTCGTGACTGTGCAGGCTCCTGCGGACGCCGCGGAGGCACTGGCGCGGATCGCGGAAGAGATCCGCGCCTGCACCCGCTGTCCTCTGCATGAGCAGAGAACTCAAGCGGTGCCGGGTGAAGGCCCGCCACGCGCCCCGGTGCTGTTCGTGGGCGAGGGGCCTGGCGCGGAGGAGGACCAGCAAGGCCGACCGTTCGTAGGTGCCGCGGGCCGGTTACTGGACCGGCTGCTGGCGAGCATCCGGATTCCCCGCGAGAGGGTGTTCATCACCAACACCGTACGGTGCAGGCCTCCCGGAAACCGCGAGCCGCATCCGGACGAGGTGGCAAGCTGCCTTCCGTATCTGGTCCGCCAGATGAGCGTGCTGCAGCCACGGGTGGTGTGCCTGCTCGGGGCCACCGCCACCCGGGCGCTGCTGGGAGCAGACCAGAAGTTGAACCACGTTCGAGGCCGGGCCCTGCGGGAAGGCGGGCGGTGGTGGTTCGCCACCTACCACCCCGCGGCGGCCCTGCGCAGCGCATCCCTGGCGAAGGCCCTGGAGGAGGACTTCCGGCGCCTGCGGCGCCTGGTGGACGTGGAGTGGGGCACGGAGGATCCCAAACGGTGGAAGGCGGGGGTCCTCCACAAGATCTTCGTGGGGGAAGAGGTCACCGAGCCGGTGGTGGTCTCCCGGGACTCCACGCTACGGATCACCTGGGAGATCCGAGCTGTGCACACCACGTTCCGCACGGAATCCGCCCTCGTGGAGCTGTTGCGGCGCTTCCTTCTCCGCGGCCAGGGGGCTGATCCCATGGCGGGGCTGGAGGTGTTGAGACTGGAGACCACGGGCGGCCAGGGCCAGCCCGTGGGACCGGAGAGCCCCGAATGCACCTATCTGCACGCCGAGGTGCGGCTGGGCGGGGTTGGAGCCCCGCCCGGATAGTCAGCAGGGCCGCTGCCGGACAAAGGGCGGTCCCCTAAGGCCGCCGGACCAACAGCCCCCGGTCGGGAAAGGGGATGTTGAGGCCGGCGCTGTTCCGGATCGGGGACGAACTCTGTGAGCTCCCTGCAGGGCGGTTTGTGGTGTCAAACGGCGGCGTTCGCACACTCCCGGTCCGGCGTGTGGGCGCTGCGGGGGCCCAGGGGGGGTAGCGCTGCCACGAACAACCAAGCTGCCCGCGATCGGCGCAGCAACCGCGGCTACGAACCGGCCCTGTCGCGCTACCCCTTCCGGGGCGTGGGGCATCGAGGCCCCCCACGCCCCGGAGACCCTCAGCGCGCAGCCCGCTCCAGGGCCCGCAACAACCCGCGCTTTGTGTACACCACGGCCAGGTGGCGCTTGTACTCCGCCGAGGCATACAGGTCATCGGTGGCCTCAAGCCCGTCAGATGCCAGCCTGGCCGCCTCCGCAAAACTCGCCTGGTCTGCGGGCTTGCCCGCAAGCGCCTGCTCGACCGTCGGGAGGCGCACGGCCTTGGGACCGGCACCCGTGATGGCGACCCGTGCTTCTCGGACCGTGCCTGCGTCCACCGTCAGCAAGCAGGCCACGCCCAGCAGGGAGTAGCCGGAGGCCGGGTGAGGCAGCTTCACGTACGACCAACCGACCCCTTTCGCCTGCGCGGGGATCCTCACGCGGCACAGGATCTCATCAGGCCGCAGGGCCGTGGTCAGCATGTCCACAAACCACTGAGAGGCGGGGACCGTGCGCGCTCCGGCTGGGCCCTCGCACTCCATCTGGGCGTCCAAGACCAGCACGGCTGCGGGGTAGTCCGCCGCGGGGTCCGCGTGGGCCAGGCTTCCTCCGAGCGTCCCGCGGTTGCGCACCTGCACGTCCCCGATCTGGGCCGCGCATTCCGCCAGGAGCGGCACCCGGTCCCGCACCACGGGGCTGGTGGCCACCTCGTCGTGGGTGGTCATGGCACCGATCACTACGCTGTTCCCGTCCTCCCGGATGCCCCGCAGCTCGTCCACGGGCCCCAGGTCGATGAGCATCTCGGGCTGGCTCAGCCTGAGCTTCATCAGGGGCAGCAGACTGTGGCCGCCCGCGAGCAGCTTTGCCCGTCCCCCGTGTTGTTGGAGCAGGGAGACGGCCTCGCGGACCGACTTCGCGCGCACGTACTCGAACGCCGCGGGGATCATGCGCCACCTCCTTTCGCCTGCTGGATGGCCCGCCACACCTTCTCCGGCCAAAGCGGCATGTCCAGGTGCCGGATTCCAAAGGGTGCGAGGGCGTCCATGACGGCGTTCACCACCGCAGGCGTCGCGGCGATGGTGCCGGTCTCACCCACGCCCTTGACACCCATGGGGTTTGTGGGCGTCGGGGTCTCGGTCCGGTCGGTCTGGAAGGTGGGGAACCAGCCGGCCTTGGGGAACGCGTAGTCGCTCAGAGAACCGGTGAGGAGGTTGCCGTTAGCATCGTAGACCGCGCCCTCCCAGAGGGCCTGGGCGATGCCCTGCACGACCCCGCCGTGGACCTGGCCGTCCACGATGAGAGGGTTGATGACCCGGCCGCAGTCGTCCACCGCGATGTACCGCAACACCTTGACCTGGCCGGTGTCGGGATCCACTTCCACCACACAGGCGTGGGTGCCGAAGGGGAAGACAAAGTTACTGGGGTCCCAGTTCGCCGCCGCCTCCAGCCCCGGCTCCATCCCCTCCGGCAGGTTCCACGCCAGGTACGCCTGCAGGGCAACCTCCTGGATCGTCATCCCTCGGTCCGGCGCCCCGCGCACGTGGAAGCGGCCGGCTTCGAACACGAGATCATCCGGTGAGACCTCCAGCTGGTGGGCGACGATGCGCTTTGCCTTCTCCTTCACCCTCTGCGCCGCTAGGTACACCGCCGTCCCACCCACGGGGGTCGTGCGGCTCCCGTACGTGCCCCAGCCCCACTGGACGGCGTCCGTATCCCCGTGGAGGACCTCTACGTCTTCCAGGGGAACGCCGAGCTCCTGGGCGACGAGCTGGGCGAAGGTGGTTTCCTCTCCCTGGCCGTGGGGGCTCGTACCGGTCAGGACCGTGACCTTGCCCGTGGGGTGCATCCGGACAAGCGCGCTCTCCCACAGCCCGCCCTGGAACCCGGTGGAGCCCACGACCTTCGAAGGACCGAGGCCGCACACCTCTACGTAGGTGGAGAAGCCCACCCCCAAATACCTTCCCTGCCGGCGGGCCTGCGCCTGATCGGCCCGGAACTGGGCGTAGTTCAGCATCTGGAGGGCCCGGTCAAGAGCCCTCTCGTAGTCCCCGCTGTCGTAGGTGAGACCGGTGGCGACGGTGTACGGGAACTCTTCCTTGCGGATGAGGTTCTTGCGGCGCACCTCGACGGGGTCCAAGCCCAGTTCCTGCGCCACGAGGTCCATAGCCCGCTCCACCGCGTAGCACGCCTCGGGCCGGCCCGCTCCTCGGTAGGCGTCCACCGGCGTGGTGTTGGTGAATACCCCTACGACTTCGCAGGAGATGTGAGGGATCTTGTAGGCGCCCGAGAGCATGAGGCCGTACAGGTAGGTGGGCACTCCGGGTGCTGCGGTGGAGAGGTAGGCACCCAGGTTTGCCAGGGTGCGCACCCGCAGCCCCACCACCGTCCCGTCGTCCCGGAAGGCCACCTCCAGATCGGTGACGTGGTCCCGGCCGTGGGTCGTGACCTGGTAGTTCTCGCGGCGGGTCTCGGTCCACTTCACCGGGCGCCCCAGCCGCTGTGCCAGGTGCGCCACCACCGCCTCCTCCGGGTAGTGGGCGATCTTGCTCCCGAACCCGCCGCCCACCTCCGGGGCGACGACCCGGATCCGGTGCTCGGGAATCCCCGCCGTGGCCGAAAGGAGCAGCCGCAGGATATGGGGGTTCTGGGTCGTGCTCCAGACCACCAGCTCCCCGGACCCCGTGTTGTACTGGGCGACCACCGCCCGCGGCTCCATGGCGGTGGGGATCAGGCGCTGGTTGATCAGGCGCTGGCGCAGTGTCCGCACGCCGGGTTCCTTGACCGCTGACTCGTAGTCCCCGCCCGCTAGGGTCCACAAGAAGGCGCGGTTCTGCGGCACGCCGTCGTGCACCAGGACGTCACCGCGCAGGGCCTGCTCCATGTCCACGACCGCGGGCAGCACGTCGTACTCTACCTCCACCAGGGCTGCCGCATCGTACGCCTCATCCCGGCTGCAGGCCACCACCACCGCCACCGCGTCCCCCACGTGGCGCACCTTCTCCTTCGCCAGGGGAGGGTGCGGAGGGGTCTTCAGGTCGGCGTTGGGGATGAGCCAGGCCGTGGGGATGGTGCCGACCTTGCCGTCCAGGTCGACGGCGGTGAATACATCGATCACCCCAGTGGCGGCCTTCGCACGGGTGGTGTCGATCCTGCGGATCCGAGCGTGCGCATGGGGGCTACGGACGAAAACCGCGTAGCACAGGTCAGGGAGCACCAGGTCGTCGGTGTACGTGGCCCGGCCGGTGATGAGGCGGGGGTCCTCCCGCCGACGCACGCGGGCTCCAAAGATCTGGGTGACCGCCATGGTCCCTCACCTCCCCCCTGCCCCCACTGCCTCCCGCATCATACGAGAGGCGGATCGGACCGCGTTCACGATGTGCTGGTAGCCGGTGCACCGGCACAGGTTGCCCTCCAGGGCGTGCCGGATTTCTTCTTCGGTGGGGTCGGGGTTTCGCTGCAACAGATCGACCGCGGTCAGCATCATGCCCGGGGTGCAGAACCCGCACTGCAGCCCGTGTTCGTCCCAGAACGCCTGCTGAATGGGGTGCAGCTGATCGCCCTGGGCCAGGCCTTCGACGGTGGTGATCCGGGCGCCCTCCGCCTGGACCGCCAGCACCGTGCAAGACTTGACCGCTTTGCCGTCCAGGAGCACCGTGCACGCCCCGCACGAGCTCGTGTCACAGCCCACGTGCGTCCCCGTCAGCCCCAGGTGCTCCCGGAGGAAGTACACCAGGAGCGTCCTGGGTTCCACATCCCGGGTGTACCGAATGCCGTTCACGGTCACGGTGACATTCACGGCCATTCACCTCCCTTCCGTGGACCCCTTCGCGTGAAGGTGCAACGCCGTCGGACCTCCCACCCCCCTTCGGTGGTGCGACGCTCGCAGACCCGCGGGCAAGGCCGTCTTCGCCGGGCCGGTGCGTTCTCCTCCTCGCGACCATGTGTTCGGCAGGGAAGGCACGATGGCCCCGGGGGCCGAACAGTTTCACCGTGTGCCGGGTTGCTCAACGCAACGTGTGGGTCGCGGTCGCGGCCCTGGCGGCGCTCTTGCTGGCCGCGGCTCTTTGGGCCTATCGGCCCCGCACCGAACCCGCGCTGGTGTACTTCGTCCAGTGGGATGCTGAACGCAATACGGGCCGGCTTGTACCGGGCCTGCGGTGGGTTCGAGGCCGGACCCGCGCGGACCTGGTGGCCTCAGCTCTGTGGGCGCTGCTGGCCGGACCTACCGAGGAGGAAAAGCGCCTTGGCTACTCCAGCGAGATCCCGCCGGGGACCCGGCTCAGGGGGGTGCGGGTGGAGGGCGATGTGGCGTACGTGGACTTCTCCCGCGAGCTGGAGCGTGGGGGTGGCAGCGCCAGCATGCTGGCGCGTCTGTACCAGATCGTGTACACCGCGACCCACTTCCGCGGGGTAGCGCAGGTCCGCGTCCAGATCGAGGGAGAGGTCCGGGAAGCCATGGGCGGAGAGGGGGTCCTCATCGACGTGCCCGTCCGCCGGCCGCCGCAGGCCCCTCAGTTCTAGTCCCGGGGGTGATCCAGAATCCCCGGGGGCGTATCCTTTCCCAAGGAACCGGTGGAGGGGATCGTGATGTTCGACCCAGCTGAGCTGGAACGCATCCGGAGCGCACGGCTGCGGTGGGAGAAGAGCCGGGGTTCGGAGCGCAAGGCGTCCTTCGTGACCCCGAGTGGGATTCCGCTCGAACCGCTGTACACCCCCGAGCACGCGGCGGAGGTGGACTACCTGCGCGACCTTGGCTTTCCGGGCGAGTTCCCGTACACCCGCGGCGTCTACCCGACCCTGTACCGGGGCCGGCTGTGGACCATGCGGCAGTACGCGGGATATGCCACCGCGGAGGAGTCCAACCAACGGTATCGCTTTCTCCTAGAACAGGGCCAGACGGGGCTCAGCGTGGCCTTCGACCTGCCCACCCAGATGGGCTACGACTCCGACCACCCCGCGGCGGAAGCTGAGGTCGGGAAAGTGGGCGTGGCGGTGTGCTCCCTGGCAGACATGCAGGTGCTCCTGGAGGGCATCCCCTTGGATCGGGTGTCGGTGTCCATGACCATCAACGCCACGGCACCGGTGCTGCTGGCCCTGTTGCTGTGCGTGGCCGAGCGCCAGGGGGTCCCCTGGGGCCGGTTGGATGGGACCGTGCAGAACGACATCCTGAAAGAGTACGTGGCGCGGGGGACGTACATTTTCCCGCCCGAACCCTCCCTGCGCCTTGTGGCAGATGTGATCGAGTTCTGCGCACACCACCTGCCCCGCTGGAATCCCATCTCCATCTCGGGCTACCACATCCGGGAGGCCGGGGCCACGGCGGTGCAGGAGGTGGCGTTCACGTTCGGGGACGCGGTGGAGTACGTCCACGCCGTCCTGCGCCGCGGCCTACCCGTGGACCGGTTCGCTCCCTCCCTCTCCTTCTTCTTCAACGCCCACCTGCACCTGTTCGAGGAGGTGGCCAAGTTTCGGGCGGCCCGGCGCCTGTGGGCGCGCCTGGTGCGGGAGCGCTTCGGTGCCCGGGACCCCCGCTCGGCAGCCCTCCGGTTCCACGCCCAGACCTCAGGCGCGAGCCTACAGGCCCTCCAGCCTGACAACAACGTGGTGCGGGTCACGGTCCAGGCGCTGGCTGCCGTGCTGGGCGGTGCCCAGTCCCTGCACACCAACGCCAAAGATGAGGCGCTAGCGCTGCCCACTGAGGAAGCAGCCCTGCTCGCCCTACGAACGCAGCAGGTGCTGGCGTACGAGACTGGGGTGGCGGACGTGGTGGACCCTCTGGGCGGCTCCTACTACGTGGAGTGGCTGACGGACCGTATCGAGCGCGAAGCGCGGGCGTACCTGGACCGCATCGACGCGCAGGGAGGGATGCTGAGGGCCATCGAGACGGGCTGGGTGCACCGGGAGATCGCGGAGGCCGCCTACCGGGAGCAGCTCCGCGTGGAGTCCGGGGAGCAGGTCGTGGTAGGCGTCAACCGGTTCACCGGCGACGGCCAGCCGTCCGTGCCCATCCTGCGCGTAGACCCCGTGGTGGTGGACCGCCAGCGGCGGCGGCTTGAGGAGGTGCGGCGTTCCCGGGACGGCCGGGAGGTGGCGCGGGCCCTTCGGGAGCTGGAGCAGGCCGCGCGGGGTCAGGAGAACCTGATGCCCTACATCTACCGGTGCATGCGTTCTTGGGCCACCGTGGGCGAGGTGTGTGACGTGTTGCGCGGCGTGTTCGGCGTGTACCGGGCTCCGGTGGCGGTGTAGGTGGGCACTTTGGACATCGCGACGCTGGCCGCGCGGGTACTCTCCGGGGACCCCACCGCGGTGGCGCGGGCGATCTCCCTGGTGGAGGACGGCCACCCCCAGGCGTTCGAGCTCCTGCGCCGCCTGCATCCCCACACCGGTCGCGCGTATGTGGTAGGTCTCACGGGTCCTCCGGGCGCGGGCAAATCGACCCTGACGGATGCGTTGGTGCGCCTGTTGCGCGCGCGGGGTGACTGGGTAGGGGTGGTGGCGGTTGACCCCTCCAGCCCCTTCTCCGGGGGCGCCCTGCTGGGCGACCGGATCCGGTTGGTTGACCACAGCACCGACCCCGGCGTGTTCGTGCGGTCCATGGCCACGCGGGGCGCCAGCGGGGGGCTGGCCGAGGCCACGGGCGACGTGGTGCGGATTCTGGACGCTATGGGGTGCCACGTCGTGCTCCTGGAGACCGTAGGGACCGGGCAGGCGGAGGTAGACGTGGTGGGTGCTGCGGACACCGTGGTGGTGGTAACGGTCCCGGGACTGGGCGACACGGTACAGACCCTGAAGGCGGGCATCCTGGAGATCGCGGACGTGTTCGCGGTGAACAAAGCGGACCGTCCCGACGCCGAGCGCACGGTGTCGGAGCTGCGGGCGCTACTGCGGCTGGTTCCGGCCTCCGGCTGGGAACCGCCCATAGTGGCCACAGTTGCCACCACCGGGCAGGGTGTCGCCTCCCTGCTGGAGGCTGTGGAGCGCCACCGCGCCTACCAGCACGCCCAGGGCTTGCTTCAGGAGCGGCGTCGGCAGCGGGTGCGGTCGGAAATCCTCCGGGTCGCGGAGGCCATGCTGCGCGCCGGGCTCCTCGCCCGCTCCGGCGGCGAGCTGGACGAGCTGGCGTCCCGCGTGGCTTCGGGGGAGCTATCACCCAGGGAGGCCGCGGAACGGCTGCTGGCCCGCGCGGCGCTGGCCCCATGAGCAGCCCGCTTCGCCTGGATCACGTGGCCGTCGCGGTGTACGACCTGGAAGCGGCGATGTCCCTGTGGGGGTTGCTGGGGATAGCCTGCACTCACGTGGAAGATGTTCCCTCCGAAGGGGTGCGCGTGGCCTTCCTTCCCGCAGGCGAGGTAGCCCTGGAACTTCTTCAACCCCTGGGCCCCGAGGGGCCCGTTGCCCGGTTCCTCCGGGCGCGGGGCGAAGGGCTGCACCACGTGGCCTTCCGGGTACCGGACCTCCACGCCGCACTGGACAGCGCCCGCGCGCTGGGCGTTAGGGTGCTGGAGCCTGCACCTCGGCTCGGTAGCCGCGGCCGGCGGGTGGCGTTCTTCCATCCCAAGGACACCGGCGGCGTCCTGGTGGAGCTGGTGGAAGCCGCGGCGCGCTAGCCAGCGATTCTTTGCATGGACGTCTCCCTATAGCTGCTTGCATTAACGTTGGTTTATCCCCTAAGATCAGGAGCGGCACAGCGGTAAATAGGACGGACACTAATACGCACGTCGCTCACCCCGTCCATCACGTCCGGTCGCAGGAGGCGTTGCATGCAGGTGGCGTGCGCGCGGCGACGGCGGGCAACGACTCTGTCCGTAGCCGCGATCGTCACGGTGCTGGGGGTTGCTTCCGCCCAGCCCACAGAGCCCTCGCAGGTCGAGATCGTAGACGGGGGCAAGGGCCGGATCGTCACCTCCGGTGCAGCGACCGTGGCCGAGCTGCTGGAGGAAAACGGGGTCGTTCTGGGCCCCGACGACCTCGTGGTGCCTTCCCCTGACACCCCGGTCCGCACAGGCCTGCGAATCACGGTGTTCCGCGCGATCCCCGTACGTGTCGTGGCGGACGGGGAGGAGCGCGAGGTGCGCGTGGTGGGACGAACGGTCGCGGACGTCCTGGCTCGCGCGGGTGTCACATTGGGTCCCAAAGACAAGGTGTTCCCCGGGCTGTGGAGGGAGGTGGGCGCTGGGGACCGCGTGCGGGTGGTTCGGATTCGTGAGGTGGAGGTCGTGCGGCGCCGCACGGTGCCGTTCCGCACCATCCGGCGGGTGGAGCGCACGGTCTTCCCGCGGCCGCCTCGGCTGCTCGCGGAGGGCCGCCCGGGGCTCGTGGAGGAGGTCTACCGAGTGGTGTATGCGGACGGACAGCAGGTCTCCAAGGATCGGGTGGCGCAGCGGACTCTGCGGCCCAGCCAGCCCCGCGTGGTGCAGGTCTACCAGCCGTACGTGCCCTCACGGGGGGAGCTGGCCCGCAGGCCCTCCCTTGTGGTGGTGGCCACGGCGTACGCCCCTTACCACGGACGCGGGGTGGACGGGGTGACCGCTACGGGGCTCCCCGCGCGTCGCGGCGTGGTGGCGGTGGACCCGCGCTTAATCCCGCTGGGGTCCATCGTATTCGTGGAGGGCTACGGCGTGGCCGTGGCCGCGGACACCGGCGGCGCCATCCGCGGGCGAAGGGTGGACCTGTGCTTCGACAGGCCCCAGGAGGCGTATCGGTGGGGCCGGCGGACGGTTCGGGTGTACATCCTGCGACGGGGCTCTGACTGACGCCGCTTTCCGGTACGCTTCCTTCGTGGGGACGCGCCGGGAGCTCGTGGACCTCCTCCGCAAGCGGGGCGTGCGACCCCGCCGCAGCCTGGGCCAGCACTTCCTCACAGACGACCGTTACCTGGACCGGATCGTGGAGCTGGCTCAGCTGGGGCCCGAGGACGCGGTCCTTGAGGTGGGAGCGGGGACCGGCCTGCTCACGCTCAAGCTGGCGGCCAGGGCCGGTGCGGTGGTGGCCGTGGAAGTTGACCCGCGGCTTGCGGACGCTCTGGAGGAGACCGTGGCGTCTGAGCGCGTGCGGGTCGTGAGGGGTGACGCCATGGCCCTCGACCTCGCCGCGCTGTTCCCGCTAGGCCTGCGGCGGAAGGTGGTGGCCAACCTGCCGTACAGCATCGCCTCCCCGCTGCTGGTCCGCCTGCTCCGGGAAGTTCCCGGGCTGGAGCGCCTTGTGGTCACGGTGCAGCAGGAGGTGGCCCGGCGGATCGTTGCGGGGCCAGCTTCCACAGACTACGGGCTGCTGACCCTCCTCGTGCGCCTTCACGCCGACGCCCGGATGGCCATGCGCATCCCGCCGGGAGCGTTTCTGCCACCACCGCGCGTGCACTCCGCGGTGGTGGTGCTGACCCCCCGTGCCCCGCCGACGATCACCGACCCGGACCTTCTGGATCGCCTGCTGCACGCGGCCTTCGGACAGCGCCGCAAGCAACTGCGCAACGCCTGGGGATCTCTGGCCCCGCGCGCCGCGCTGGAACGCGCAGCGCGGACGAGCGGGCTGGACCTCACCCGGAGGGGGGAGGAGCTTTCCCTGGAGGAGTTCTGCGCGTTCGCGGAAGCCCTCGCGGGGGAGCTCACCGGCCACTCAGGGGGCAGCGATTTGCGCTGAAACGGCGCGGCGGGCGTAGTCCTGGCCCACGAGGACCACCAGATCCGCAGTCCCTTCCCCCCGGCCACGGGTGGATACAGCGCCCACTCCGAGCAGATCACGGACCGCGCGGACGACCCTGGGATCTGCCCGGACGGACAGGACCGCGGTCTGCGGGCGGACCTGGGGTGCGGTGTCCACCCGAACCACCTGAAATCCGAGCTGCGCGATCCGGTCTGCCGCCTGCCGGGCCATGCCGGGAAAGCCGCTCGCGTTCAGCACCTCCACGGTGGTCGCCGCCGCCGCATCGGGTTCAAGGCCGTAGAACATCTCGAGCACCAGGGAACGCACCCGGTCCGGATTTGGTTCCCAGAACAGGGGCGCGAACGAACCGGGGAGGGTCTCGGTGCGCACCTGTCCACCGAGAAGCCCTCGGAGAAACCATCCGAGGGTGGCCACCTCGTGCGGGGTCAGGTCCGTCTGGGTGTTCTCCCCCACCGCCTGCAGGATCTGAGGTGCCCGCAGCCACGTCTGCGGCTCCCGTAATCGCTGGAACAGAGCCTGGACCACCTTTTGCTGCCGGCGGGTGCGCCCGATGTCGCCCAGGGGATCGTGCCGGAAGCGCGCGTAACCCGCGGCCTGCTCGCCACCCAGCAGCTGACGGCCCTTCTTCAGGTCGATCTTGAGGCCGCCCCACCAGTCCTCGTAGTGCAGGTCTTGCTCCACGTCTACCCAAACCCCGCCCACTGCATCCACCAACCGTGCGAAGGACTGGGGGCCCAGTTTCACGTACCGGTGCACGGGAACCCCCGTCAGCTGCTCCACGGTGCGGATGGTCAGCTGCGGCCCGCCCAGGGCGTAGGAAGCGTTGATCTTCCACCAGCCCGGGTAGCCGGGGATCCTGGCCCGCGTGTCCCGCGGGATCGAGAGGAAGCCGGCGGTGCGCGAGTGAGGATCGAAGGTGGCGAGGATCAGACTGTCCGCGCGGGCCAGGTTCACGACCTGGCGCCGGTTGTTCAGAGTCACGTCCACACCCATGATGAGGACGTTGGTGCGTTCTCGGAGCTGCAAGGGGAACGCCATCCTGCCGTCCCGGGACGTCCCGCCCACTCGCGCCAGGACGCCGGTGAGGGACGCCAGCACGAACGCCGCCAGCGCGAGGAAAGAAGCTGCCACCAGCCAGCGGAGTGCCCGCCAGACCCAAGGCCAGCGCCGCGGCGTTGCGGGCCGCGGGGTGGGTTCGGCCAAGTCCTGTCGCACGCCTTCGAGGATATCGCACCTCCGCTGGCCGCAGAAGACTCGCAGACCCGAGCACCCGTTCGGTAGGAATCCGCATCCCGCGCGGGGAACTGACCGCGCAGTGCGAACGCCCACGGAGGACCACCCCACGCGCCGCCGCGCCGCCGCGGCGGCTTTCCGGTCTCTGGCCAAGAGGAGGCGGGTGTGAAAGAGCTTACGCTGAACGCGTACGCGAAGGTCAACCTGACTCTGGACGTGCGCGGCCGGCGCCCGGACGGCTACCACGACGTGGAGACTATCCTGCACACGCTGGAGCTGCACGACACCGTGGTGCTCCGGGAGGCCGAAGAAGGCGTCCGGGTGGTGTGCGACCACCGAAGGGTCCCATCCGACGAGCAGAACCTGGTCTTCCGCACCGCCCAGCTGCTCCGGGACGTTTGCGGGGTCCCGCGGGGAGTGGAGATCGAGCTGCGCAAGCGCATCCCTCCGGCGTCTGGGCTCGGGGGCGGCTCCTCCGACGCTGCCGTCACGCTCCTCGGGCTCGCACAGCTTTGGAAACTGCGGCTGGACCACGGGCAGCTGGTGGACCTCGCGTCTCAGCTCGGCTCAGATGTCCCGTTCTTCCTCGTGGGGGGGGCTGCGCTGGCCACCGGCCGGGGGGAGTGCCTGCGCTTCCTCCCCACCCTGCCCACGACGTGGGTGGTGGTGGCCTGTCCGGAGGTGGAGGTGTCGACGGCGTGGGCGTACGCGCAGCTGGATCTTATCACGGTGCGACACCGGCCGGATACCGAGCGCGTGGTGGAGGCGCTGCGCCGGGAGGACGTGGCCGCGGTGGCGAAGGCACTGTGCAACGTGTTCGAGTCGCTGATCTCCCAGCACTACCCGCAGGTGGCCGCCCTCAAGGAGCGCATGTTGGGCGCGGGGGCCTTGGGGGCCGCCATGACCGGGACAGGTCCCGCGGTGTACGGTCTATTCCCCGGTGAGGCGGACGCCCGCCGTGCCGCGGAGCGGCTGGCCGGGCAAGGTGGAACGCAGGTCTTCCTCACCCGCACCTTCGCGGAGCTGGGGCGGTGAGCGTGGCCCGGGTGGACGCCGCGGTCCTGGCAGGTGGGGGAGCTGAGCCCGGCCTTCCTCCCGGGCTTCCCAACAAAGCTTTCCTGCCGCTCGCGGGCAGGCCCATGGTCCAGAGGGTCGTAGACGCCCTGCGAGCCACCCCAGAGGTGGGCCGGTTGGTCCTCGTGGCACCCCAGCCGGTTCCTGCGGAGGTCGCTTCCGCGTGCAACCAGGTGTTGGCCGACCGGGGGGAGTTGCTCGCGAACGTCCAGGCGGCGCTGGACGCCCTGGCGGGCGCGCGGTGGGTCCTGGCCTGCGCTGCAGACTTACCCCTGCTGACGCCCACGGCCGTCTCGCGGTTTCTGGCGCGGTGCGCGGAGCGGCAAGCGGACTTTTACTATGGAATCGTGAGGCGGGAGGACTTGGAATCGCGCTTCCCCGGAGTGCGGAAGACCTTCGTCCGGGTACGGGAGGGAGCGTTCACCGGGAGCAGTCTCGTGCTGCTGCGGCCCGAGGTGCTGGGGCGGGTACGGCCCCTCCTGGAGCGGGCGGTGGCGGCGCGGAAGAATCCCGCGCAGCTCGCGGTGTTGTTCGGCGGCAAGTACGTGGTGAAGTACCTCAGCGGCCGGCTCTCTGTGGCGGACGTGGAGCAGCGCGTCCACGAGCTCACGGGCCTGCGGGGCGCCGCGGTGGTCTGCCCGGACCCTGAGGTGGCGTTGGATGTGGACGCGGGATCCGAGGACCGTCGGGCCTGGGCGGAGCGGCACCTGGGCGCGGGGTAGGCGATGAACGGCGTTCGGCCGAGGCGAAGGGCGGTTGCGACGGACGGGAGCCGCTTGCGGCGAGGGGAGCGTATGATCGCCATCGCCCACACGCTTCAATCCCACCCCTATCGGGTGCACCGGTTGAGCGCGTTCGCCCAGTCCCTGGGCGCCGCCAAGTCCACACTCAGCGAGGACGTGGCGAGTCTGCGTCGGGTGTTCGAGCGGTTCGGGCTCGGTCGGATCGAAACGCTGAGCGGCGCGGCGGGTGGGGTCCGGTTCGTGCCGCAGCGGGATCCCGCGAGGATCCGGAAGCTGGCGGAGGAGCTGGCGGCGAAGCTCTCCAGCCCCGGCCGGCTGCTGCCCGGCGGCTTCCTGTACACCAGCGACCTGTTGTCCACGCCCGCGGTGGTGGAGCAGATCGGCGAGGCCTTCGCCACGTACTTCGCAGAACGCCGGCCGGACGTGGTGCTGGCCATGGAGGTCAAGGGGATCCCGGTGGCCTTCATGACCGCCCGCGCCTTCAACGTGCCCCTGGTCACCATCCGCCGCGCAGGGCGGGTGACCGAGGGTCCTGCGGTGACGGTGAACTACGTCTCGGGGTCGTCGCGGCTCCTGCAGCAGATGACCCTGCCGCTGCGGGCTGTGCGCGAAGGACAGCGGGTGCTGTTCGTGGACGATTTCGTGCGGGGCGGCGGGACCGCCCGCGGGGTGTTCGACCTCATGCGGGAGTTCCGGGCCGAGGTGGTGGGGGTGGGGACGTTCGTGGCCTCCCGGGAGCCCAAGCACAAGCTGGTGGACGACTTCTTCGCGCTGCTGGTGTTCGAAGGCACGGACCGCCGGGGCCAGCCCGTGGTCCGGCCCAGCGACCAGGTCCTGGCCATCCGGTAACCCACGCCGCGCAGGGTTGACAAAGCTCCGAGGCCGGATTATATGAATGAGCGTTCATTCATTATTTGGAGGCGTCCCGTGCCCCGCCTCACCACACAGGCCCGGGCCGCCCTGGTGCGCCAGCGGCGGCAGCAGATCGCCCAGGCCGCCCTGGAGGTCTTCTCCACCCGCGGGTACGGGGAGGCCACGGTGCGGGAGATCGCCCGCCGGGCCGGCGTGGCGGAAGGCACCGTCTACCTGTACTTCCGGAGCAAGCGGGACCTGTTGGTGGCCGCGTGGGAATCCCTGGCCTTGGCAGGTGTCCTCACCCCCCTGCGGCAGGCGGAGACCTCCCCGCCGGGTTCGGAAGAACGGCTGCTGGCGGCCATCCTGCGGGATCAGTTCCAGGTGTTGCTGCGCCACGGATCCTTCTTCCGCCTGGTGATGCACCGGGCGGACGTGGACCCGGAGTTCCGCCGCCGCATCCGGGCCCGCGTGCGCCAGTTCCTGGTGGAGGTGACCCGCCTGCTCCAGCGGGGTGTGCAACGGGGTGCGGTGGCGCGGTTGAACTTCGAGGTGGTGGTGCGGGCCCTGGGAGCGTTGATCCGCGGGTTGGTCCTGTTCGACCGGTACGATCCCAAGCCCCTGTTCGACCGCTACTCGCCCGAGGTGGTGGCGCGGGAGGTGGCCCGCCTGATCCTGTACGGGCTTCTGCCCCGTCCGCGACGGGCGTCTCGTTCCGGAGGTCGAGGATGAAGCTGCGCGCAGGCGTGTTGTTGGCGGTGTTCGCGTGTGGACTCGCGCGGGCTGAGGCCCAGCCCTTGGTCCGAAGGCTCTCGTTCGCGGAGGCGGTCTCGCTGGCGGTCCAGCAAAACCTGGCGTTGCGGGCCGCAGCGCTGGATGTGGCGGTGGCGGAAGCCCAGCTGGCTCAGGCGCGGGCCGGCGGAGCTCCGCAGCTCAACCTCACCAGCTCGTACACGTACCTGCAGCAGCCGGGCCAGACCCTCACCTTCCCGAACCCCTTCGCGCCGGTGCCTCCCACGCTCACGGTGCGGGTGCCACCGCCAGATCCCAACGTGCTGCTCCTGCGGCTCGCGGCGCAGGTCCCCTTGTACACGGGCGGCCGGCTGGAGGCACAGCGCGCGCTGGCGGAAGCCAACGTGCGGGGCGCCCGCGCGGTGCTGGAGCGCACCAGGCAACAGGTGGTGTTCGCGGTGCACCAGGCGTACCTCCAGCTGTTGCTGGCGCGGGAGCACGACGCGGCTGCCCGCCGCGCCCTGGCCGCGGCGGAGGAGTCGGTCCGGGTGGCCCGGGCGCGGGTGGCGGCGGGTGCTGCGGCGCCCTTCGACCAGCTCCAGGCCGAGGTGGCGCTGAGCAACGCGCAGCAGGCGTTGGCGAGGGCGCAGGCGCAGGTGGCGACCGCTCAGGTGCAGCTGGCCTCTTTGCTGAACCTGCCCCTGGAGATGCGGTTTGAGCCCTCGGACGAGCTGGTCGCGAGGCCCGTGTCAGGCACTTTTGAGGAGTGGGTGGAGCGCGCTCTGCAGAATCGACCCGACCTACTGGAACTCCGCGCCCGCGCGGACGCCGCGCGCGCCGGGGTTGAGCTGGCGCTTAGCGGCGGGAAGCCCAACCTGGCCCTTGCGGCACAGTACGACCTCACGGGCAACAGCCCCTCAAACCTGGTCGGCGCGTGGTCGGTGACCCTGGCGGTGACGTTGTCCCTGTACGACGGAGGGATCACCCGGGAACGGGTGCGGGAGGCAGAGCTGCGCGTGCAGCAACTGGAAGTCCTGCAGGCGCAGGCCCGCCAGCGCGCGGAGGTGGAAGTGCGCCAGGCGTGGCTGGCCCTTCAGCAGGCAGGCCCTGAGCTGGCCGCGGCGGAACGGGCGGTGGAGCAGGCCCGGGAGGCACTGCGGATCGCCCGCGTGCGGTTCGAGGCCGGGGTGGGCACGTCCCTGGAGCTGGTGACGGCGCAGGCCCAACTGGCCCAGGCGGAAGTGGGCCTGGCCACGGCCCGGTTCAACCAAAACCTGGCGCGCTCGCAGCTGCTGCTGGCGAGCGGCGCGTTGTGATTTTGGAGGTCCCAGTGGGAAGAAAGTGGCTTGTCGTGATGGCGTTGGGCGTGGCGGGGTGTGCGGGCCCTGCCCCGCGCCCCGCGGCGACCCCGCAGGCGGTTCCGGTAGAAGTCCGCCCCGTGGAGCGCCGGACCCTGGTGGACACCGTCTCCGTGTCGGGGAGCGTGCAGGCCGCTTCCAGCGCGGATGTGGTCAGCAAGGTCCCGGGGCGGGTGGTGGAGGTTCTGGCTCAGGAAGGGAGTCGGGTGCGGCAGGGCCAGGTTCTCGTGCGGCTGGACGCCTCCGACGCCTGGGCCCAGGTGCAGCAGGCGGAGGCCGCTCTGGCCGCAGCCCGGGCCCGCGCCGCGCAGGCATCCCTGACGGCGCAGCTTGCAGCCCGAACCGCGGAGGAGCAGGTGCGTCAGGCCCAGGCCGGGGTGGAGGCCGCGCGGGCTCAGGTGGCGCTCGCCGAGGCACAGGTGGCTGCCGCC
>JBEQAH010000009.1:0-20475 GCA_041640435.1 bacterium
CTGCTGGAGCGGCTGCGGTGGGGCGCACGGCTGAGGGCCCCCTGGCTCCCGTTCGCCTGCTACCTCGGCGCCGTGGCTCTTCTGGTGTTCGCCTCGGCACGGCCGGTGGCCGCCATCCCCGTACCCACCAATCAGGCGGCGCTGGTGATCGGCATCGACACCAGCAAGAGCATGGTGGCCTCCGATCTGGCACCCACGCGGCTCGATGCGGCCAAACGCATGACCCGGGAGCTGGTGCAGGCCGCCCCGCGTTCCCTGCGGGTGGGGGTCGTGGCCTTCAGCGACTACGCGCAGGTGCTGGTGCCTCCCACCACCGACCGCCAGGAGGTGCTGGACGCCCTCGACCGGCTCCAGGTCCAGCAGGCCACATCCATCGGCAGCGCCATCCTCATGGGCGTGCGGGCGCTGCCGGGCCGGGAACGCGCGGGAGAGGAGTTGCTGCAGCGGCAGCAGGGGATGGTGCCGTCCTTCCCGCCGGCGCCGCCGCCCTCCCCGGACCAGCTGCCGCCCGGCGCGCTGGTGCTGTTCACCGACGGGGTCTCCAACTTCGGGATCGACCCCATGGAGGCGGCGCAGGTGGCGCGGCTGTACCGCGTGCGGGTCCACACGGTGGGCGTGGGGACACCTACGGGACAGGTGCAGACGGTTGACGGCCAGCTGGTGTTCATCCCCTTTGACCCCACCGGCCTGCAGCAGATCAGCCGACTCACCGGTGGCCGGTACCTGTACCCTCCCACCGCCGAGGACTTCCGGGCCATCGGCCGCGAGCTGGGCCGCAGCCTGACCTGGCAGCGGCAGCGCACCGAGGTGACGTCGCTTGTGGCCGCGGCGGGTGGCCTGCTGATGCTGCTCGGAGGCGGGCTATCCCTCCTCTGGTTCCGGCGGGTACCCTAGAGGGGGGTCGGAAGTGGGCTTCGCGTGGCCTGCGGCGCTGTGGGGACTGGGGCTGGTGGTGGCTCTGGCTGGGGTGTACGCACGGGTGTTGAGAGGTCCCAGCCGCCGCGCGGTGCTGCATTCGCGCGCGGATGTGCTGGCCGAGGTGGCGTCCACCACACGCGCCTGGCGGTCGCACGGGCCTGCAGCACTGTTCGGTCTGGGGCTTGTGGCGGTGGTGCTCGCTCTGGCCCGCCCCGTGGCCCCCCTGCCCGTACCCGCGGCGAACGTCCACGTGGTGCTCTCCGTGGATACCAGCCGCAGCATGCTGGCTGAGGACGTGCGGCCGAACCGCCTGGAGGCCACCAAGGCGGCAGCCGCGGACTTCGTGCGGGCGCTTCCGCGCACTGCCCAGGTGGGTCTGGTGTCCTTCAGTTCCTACGCGACGCTGCTCGTCCCGCCCACGACAGACCACGACCGGGTTATCCGTGCCATCGAGGCGCTCCAGCCGGAGTTCGCCACCGCCATCGGCGACGGCCTGCTGGAGGCGGTGTGGGCTCTTCCGGGCCGCACGCGTCCCACGGATCCCACCGCCCCCGCTCCACCCCGAAACCGGCGGCTACCGCCGGCCACCGTGGTGCTCATGTCCGACGGGCAGAGCAACCGCGGGGTGTCGCCGGTGGAGGCAGCGCGCATCGCCCACGACCTGCAGGTGAAGGTGTACACCGTGGGTGTGGGGACCACGGAGGGGACCTTCCTGAACATCGGAGGCCGCCCCATCTGGGTCCGGCTGGACGAGGAAACCCTGAGGGAGATGGCGGCCATCACCGACGGGAAGTACTTCCATGCCTCTTCCGCGCGGGAGCTGCGCCGAGTCTACAAAAGCCTGGGCCGCACCATCGGGTGGGAGCGCAAGCCCACGGAGGTTTCGTCGGTCGCCGCAGCCGCCGCGGCCGTGCTCCTCGTGTCCTCGCTCGCGCTCTCCGTCCTCTGGCTCCACCGGGTAGCCTGACCTCTCGCGCCATGCGCGCCATGGTCCTGCAAGCACCCCGGAAGGCACTCGTGCCCGCGGAGCTCCCGATCCCCGAACCCGGGCCGGGGGAAGTTCTCGTTAGGGTCCGTGCCTGCGCGGTGTGCCGCACCGACCTGCACGTGGTGGATGGCGAGCTGCCTGAGCCCAAGCTCCCGCTCGTGCCCGGGCACCAGATCGTGGGCGTGGTGGTGGCGGCGGGCCCGGATGTAGATCTGGCGGAGGGCGATCGGGTCGGCGTCCCATGGCTGGGCTGGACGTGCGGGCGCTGCGCGTACTGCCTGCGGGGACTGGAGAACCTGTGCCGCAGCGCACGCTTCACCGGGTACCACCGGGACGGCGGGTACGCGGAGTACGCCGTGGCAGACGCCCGCTACGCGTTCCGCCTGCCCGAGGCGTACGCAGATGTGGAGGCCGCGCCCCTGCTGTGTGCAGGGCTCATCGGGTACCGGTGCCTGCGCATGGCCGGCGACGGAGAGCGGCTTGGGTTGTACGGGTTCGGGGCGGCCGGCCACCTGATCGCGCAGGTGGCGCTGGCCCAGGGCCGCCGGGTGTTCGCCTTCACCAGGCCCAGGGACCACCCGGCTCAAGCGTTAGCGCGGGCGCTGGGCGTCCACTGGGCCGGCGGGTCCGACGAACTCCCTCCCGAGCCGTTGGACGCGGCCATCGTGTTCGCTCCGGTGGGCGCCCTGGTGGTGCAAGCGCTGCGCGCCACCGCGCCGGCCGGGGTGGTGGTGTGCGGTGGCATCCACATGACGGACGTCCCTTCGTTCCCGTACCGACTGCTGTGGGAAGAGCGTGTGGTGCGCTCGGTGGCGAACCTGACACGGCAGGACGCCGTGGAATTCCTGGCCCTGGTCCAGAAGATCCCCCTCCGCGTACACGTTCGGCGCTATCCCCTGGAGGCGGCCAACGAGGCCCTGGAAGGAATGCGGACGGGGCAGGCCGTGGGGTCCGCGGTCCTCGTTCCGTAGGACGGGGCGTTACGGCTTGGAAGGTGAGGTACGCTAGTAGCGGTGGAGGAGATGGCGTCTGACCGGTTGAACCGTCGCGCGCGCATCCTGGACCTGTTGCGGAGTGCGGACGCAGAGGACCTGCTTGACCTCGGCCGCGGGGACGTACTCAGCGTGCACCTGGACACGGACCCCACGAAGCCGGAGAACCAGCGGCCGGAGCCGGCGTACCGCATCTGGGCGCGCAAGGGTTTGCTGGAGCTTGCGGGGGCGTTAGGCGCTTCTGAGCGCAAGCGGGTGGACGAACTGGTGGAGCGCGTAGACGCCCGTCTGCGGGAGGATCGGCCGAGGGGCCGAGGGCTCGTGCTCTACGTGGCGGACGGCTTGTGGCGGGAGTACGTGCTGCCCGTGGGGGTGGAGAACCGAGTCCGATACGGGCTCCCGGACCTGTGGCCGCTCCTGTGGGTGCGGGAGGCGTACACGCCCTACGGCGTGCTCCTGGTGCACCGGGACCACGCGCGGCTGTGGGTCACGCACCTCGGCGAGGCGGAGCTGGTCGAGGACGAAGAGTTCCACCTGGACCCGAGCCAGTGGCGGTTTACGTCCGGGAAGCCGCCCTCGTTCGCGAAGGGGATGGGGATGCCCGCCAGCCGGGGCGCCCAGCGAGACACCTTTGACTCCCGGGTCGAACACCACGTGCGCGGCTTCTTGAGCCGGGTGGCTTCCGCCGCGGGCAAGGCTGTGGAGGAACTCGGCGTTGGGCGGCTCATCGTGGGCGGCCCACCGGAGGCCGCCAGCGCGGTGTGTGAGCTGCTCCCGGAGTCCGCGCGCCGCAAGCTGGCGGGAACGGTATCGGTCCCGCCCCTGGAAGAGTGGCCCGAGATCCGGGAGCGCGTCCTGGAGGTGGCGCGAGAGGACCAGCGCCGCCGCCACCGTGAGCTGCGGGAGACGTTGCGCAACGGCCAAGGCTCGGGGGGAGCTGTCCTGGGGCCCGAGGCCACCTTGGACGCGTTGCTGCGCCATCAGGTCTTGGTGCTCGCCGCAGACCGTGATGTGGAGGGCCGCGCGTGGGTGTGTCCGCGGTGCGAGTTCGCCACCCTGCGGTCCGGCGAGCCCTGCCCCACCTGCGGGGCAGAGCTTGTGGAGACCTCGTGGACCCAGCTCCTGCCCGCTCTCGCCCGGCGGAGCCACGCGCAGGTCGTGCTGTTGGAGCCCGGCCTGCTCCGAGAGCACGGTGGGGTGGGTGCGGTGTTGCGCTACCGGTAGGGGGGGCCATGGGCTTGGCTTCCGCTCCCTGAGGTCTGGAACCGCGGGGAGGTGGGCACGTGTTACTGGCGTCCCGTTCCATCCCCTTTGAGGTCCACGGGGGCGGTCGGTTCGTCCTGCCCGACCGCGACTTCACTCCCGCGTACCTACGGGCGTACGAGGAGGGTCGCCTGCGGGAGAAGGTGGACGAGGCCCTGGAGGCGCTCCGGGACTGCACCCTGTGCCCGCGGAACTGCCACGTGGACCGGTGGCAGAACCGGTTCGCGGTATGCAGGGTGGGGCGCTTCGCGCGGGTGTCGTCCTTCTTCCCCCACTTCGGAGAGGAGGACGTGCTGCGGGGCTGGGCGGGATCGGGGACCATCTTCTTCGCGTGGTGCAACCTGCGCTGCGTCTTCTGCCAGAACTTCGAAACCAGCCAGATGGGGGAAGGTGTGGAGGTCGGGCCCCAAGAGCTGGCGGCCATGATGCTGAGGCTCCAGGAGCTGGGCTGCCACAACATCAACTTCGTCACGCCAGAACACGTGGTGCCGCAGATCCTGGAGGCCCTTCCGTACGCCATCGAGGGCGGGCTCAGGCTTCCCCTGGTGTACAACACCAGCGCCTACGACAGTCTGCACAGCATCCGGCTCATGGACGGGGTGGTGGACGTGTACATGCCGGACTTCAAACTGTGGAACCGGGAGCCCGCGCGGAAGTACCTCCTGGCGCCGGATTACCCGGAGGTGGCACGCCAGGTGATCCGGGCCATGCACGAGCAGGTAGGGGTGCTGCGGGTGAACGAGGACGGGCTGGCCCGGCGAGGCGTGCTGGTCCGGCACCTGGTGATGCCGGGCCTCGTGGAGGAGACTCGGCAGATCCTCCGGTGGCTGGCGGAGCTCTCGCCGGACACCTACGTGAACGTCATGGACCAGTACTACCCGGCCTGGAAGGCCAAAACAGACCCCAAGTACGCTGAGATCGGCCGGCGGATCACCTCTTGGGAGTACGAGGCCGCGGTGTGGTTCGCCCGGGAAGCCGGGCTGTGGCGGCTGGACTCCCGGTGGCGGGTGGTCCCCGGACACCTTTGGTAGACTGGGGGGAGAGGAGATGTCGAAGGACCTGCAGGTAGAGCTGGAGGACCGGCCCGGCACCCTGGCCCAGCTGGGCGAGGCGTTGGGTCGGGCGGGGGTGAACATCGAGGGGCTGTGCGCTGTACCGGTGGGCGGGCGGGGCCGTGTCCACGTCCTCGTGGGGGACTCTTCTGCGGCGCGACGGGCCCTGGAGGCTGCGGGGATCCCGGTGGTGGCGGAGCGGGAGGTGCTCGTGCTGGACGTGGTAGACCAGCCCGGCACCTTGGGAGCGGTGGCCCGGAAGCTGGCGGACGCGGGGGTGAACATCGAGTGGGCCTACCTGGCCACACGCACCCGCTTGGTGTTGGCCGTAAGCGACCTGGAACGCGCTCGGTCTGCGGTGTCGTGAGCAGGCGCGGAACTGAAGAAAGGGGGGTTGTGCAGTGAAGAGTTGGCGCGTGTGGCCTGTCCTGTTGGGGCTGGCCCTCTTGCTGCCGTCGGGTGCCCAAGCCCAGGGGCAGCGCGTGGGTGCTTGGGTGGACGCGGTGGTGGCTGTGGAGGAACCCAGCGACGCCGCCGCGGTGAGGCGCCTAGAAGCGGGAGACCTGCAGGCGTGGTTCAGCTCCACCGCCAATCCTGAGGTGGCCAACCGGATCCGCCAGTCCAGGTCGCTGCGGTCGGCGGTGTCCTACGGTCTGTACCACGAGCTCACCTTCAACCCCGTGGGGCCGGTGTTCCCGGGTACAGACCGCCTGAACCCCTTCTCGGTCGCGCGCATCCGGGAGGCGGTCAACTGGCTTGTGGACCGCCGCCACATCGCGCAGGAGATCATGGGCGGCATGGGGGTGCCCCGCTGGCTGCCCGTCAACACCGCGTTTCCTGACTACGCGCGGCTAGCGGATGTGGCCCGGAGGCTGGAGATCCGGTACGGTCATGACCCCGAGCGCGCCCGGACGGTCATCACGGAGGAGATGCAGAAGCTGGGGGCGACCCTCGTGGGCGGGCGGTGGCAGTTCCGGGGTCGCCCGGTGACCATCACGTTCCTCATCCGCGTGGAGGACGAGCGCCGCCAGATCGGCGACTACGTGGCCGGCCTCCTGGAGCAGCTGGGCTTCGGGGTGGAGCGGCGGTACGGTAGAGCCGCGGACCTGAACCCTCTGTGGATCGTCCAGGACCCGGCAGAGGGCCGCTGGCACATATACACGGGCGGCTGGATCAGCACCGTGATCAGCCGGGACCAGGCGGGCAACTTCGACTTCTTCTACACAAAGCGCGGGCTCGCCCGGCCCCTGTGGCAGGCGTACCGGCCCAGCGCGGAGTTCGACCGGCTGAGCGACCGGCTCGGGAAGCGCGACTTCCGGACGGTGGCGGAGCGCACCCGTCTCATGACCCAGGCCCTGGAGTTGGCTCTGCGGGACTCAGTGCGGGTGTGGCTGGTGGAGCGGCAGGCGGTGTGGCCCTGGCGGGCTGAGCTGGAACTGGTGAGTGACCTGGCGGGTGGGCTCTCCGGCTCATTCCTGTGGCCGTACACCATCCGGTTCCAGGGCCGCGCGGGCGGCGTGGTGCGGATCGGGGTCCCCAGCATCCTGCCGGAGCCGTGGAACCCCATCGGCGGGTCGAACTGGATCTTCGACACCACGCTGTACCGGGCCACCCAGGACTACCCGCTGCTCCCCAACCCGCACACGGGGCTGGTAGAGCGGCAGCGGGTGGAGCGCGTGGAGATGACCGTGCGCCAGGGCCTGCCGGTCACGAAGAGCTCGGACTGGGTGCAGCTTCGGTTCGCACCGCAGATCCAGGTGCCCCCGGACGCCATCATCGGGTGGGACTCCCGGGCCCAGCGGTTCATCACCGTGCGGGAGAAGCACCCCGGCGGTCTGGAGGCCCTGGTCAAGAGCACCATTTACTTCGACCGCGACCTGTTCCGAAAGGTTCAGTGGCACGATGGCAACCGCCTGAGTCTGGGTGACATCCTTCTGGGATGGATCCTGACCTTTGAGCGGGCGGACGAGTCGAGTCCCTTGTTCGACCGCTCCTACGTGCCCAGCTTTCAATCCTTCGTGGAGACCTTCCGGGGGTTCAGGATCGTCAGTGAGGATCCGCTGGTGGCCGAGATCTACAGCACCTCGTGGACCATGGACGCGGAGTTGATGACCGGAGCCGGGAACTTCTGGCCCCTGTACGGGTTTGGGCCTGGCCCCTGGCACACGGTGGCCCTGGGTCTTCGGGCCGAAGCCGCGGGGCGGGCCGCCTTCACGGCCGCGAAGGCCACGGAGAAGCGGGTGGAGCGGCTGAACTACGTGGCAGGACCCACCCTGGCCATCCTGGACCGCGAACTGGAGGCGGCTCGGGCGGAGAACTACATCCCGTTCCCGCAAGCCCTGGGTCGGTGGATCAGCGCGGAGGAAGCCCGGCAGCGCTGGCAGCTGCTGTCCGCGTGGCGGGCAGGCCGTGGCCACTACTGGGTGGGCATGGGCCCCTTCCTGCTGCACCGGGTGTCGCCGGTGGAGAAGATCGTGGAGCTGCGGCGGTTCGGGCGATTCCCGGATCCAGCCACCAAGTGGCTTCGATTCGGCGAGCCCCGCCTCGCAGCGGTCACCGTGACGGGCCCGCGGCAGGTGGCCGCGGGCGCGGCGGCCACCTTTGAGGTGCGGATCACGGAGCGCGGCCGACCCTACCCGGCGCAGGACCTGCAGGAGGTGAAATACCTGCTGTTCGATGGCCGTCAGGAACTCGTGGCCCAGGGCCGCGCGCGGGCGGCGGGGCCGAACTGGCAGATCGCCCTCAGCCCGGACGTGACGCAGCGGCTGCGGCCGGGCTCGAGCCGGCTGGAGGTCATCGTGGTCTCGAAGGTCGTGAGCGTGCCGACCTTCGCGTCCGTCACCTTCACCTCCCTTCCCGCCCGATGAGGCCCTTTGGGGGGAGGGGACGGTAGCGTCCCCTCCCCCGGAGCTTCGCCATGGCGGAGGCCATCTCGGTAAGCCCTCCGGTGCTCGTGCGGCGCCGCCCCGGCCTGCGGGTGGTGGCGTACGCCGCCACCCGGCTCGTGGCGGTGTTCGCCGCCGTGGTGGTAGGCGTGTACCTGACGATCCTTGTGGCCAACATGGGCGGGTACGTGGACCAGATCAAGCGGGCCGAGATCCGGGAGCAGGTCGCCCTGGCGGTCTCCCTGGATGAAAGCTTGCGCCGTCTACCCGCCGACGTGCGGGAGCGCATCGCCGAGCAGATGGTGCGCAACGAGGAACGCCGGCTGGGCCTGGACCGCCCCTTCCTGGCTCGATCGATCACCTACCTGCGGGACGCCCTGGTCCTGCGGCTGGGGTTTGCGGAGCGCATGACCAGCGACACCGGCTCCCGGCTGGTCCGGCAGATCCTGCTGGACCGACTCCCCGCCACCCTCCTGTTGTTCCTGACCGCACAGCTTCTGCTGTTCTTCTCCTCGCTGGGGTTCGCCCTAGCCCTGTCTCGCCGGTACGGGAGTCCGGCGGACCGGGTGGTGGTGGCCCTCGCCCCCACCTCCGCAGCCCCCGCGTGGTTTTACGGGATCTTCCTGATCCTGGTGTTCGCCGCGTGGCTCCGCTGGCTTCCGTTCGGCGGCATGGTGGACGGGCCACCGCCGGAGGGGCGTCTTGCGTACGCCGCCAGCGTGCTCCGTCACATGGTCCTCCCCCTGGCAGCGTTGACCCTCAGCTCCATCTTCCTGTCCGTGTACGCCTGGCGGACTTTCTTCCTGATCTTTTCCAGCGAAGACTACGTGGAGCTGGCGCGGGCCAAGGGGCTGCCCGAGCGGGTGGTGGAACGCCGCTACGTGCTCCGACCTACCCTCCCCACCATCGTCACGTCCTTCGCCCTGGGACTCATCGGCGCGTGGACGGGCGCCATCGTGCTGGAGACGGTGTTCAACTGGCCCGGGCTCGGGCGCGCCCTGTACCAGGCCGTGGGGCTGTACGACACCCCGGTCATCGTGGGGAGCACCATCCTCTACGCGTACCTGCTGGCCATCACGGTGTTCGCCCTGGATTTGGTGTACGCCATCCTCGATCCCAGGGTTCGGGTGGGGGTAGGGGCCGAAGGGTGAAAGCGAGCCTGCGGGAGCTCGTGCGCTACCCGTCGGCCGTGGCGGGGCTGTGCATTCTCGCGTTCCTGGTGGCCCTGTCGGTGTACGCGGTAGTGGCCATCCCCTACGGGGAGGCCATCCGGCTGTGGAGCGGCGGGGAGGCGTTGTGGTCCCGAAACCCGCGCTACGCCCGGCCGGAGTGGGTGGGATGGCTGTGGGGAGGCCAGCTGCCGCGGACCCTGGTGGTCCGCAGTCCGGGGGCGCCAGCCCGGGTGCGCGACGTTGCCGGGGGAGTCCGGCAGCTGGAGTTCAGCCTGCCCTTCGACTACCCATACCGGCGGTTCCCTCCGGAACTTGCAGTGTTCTTGCAGGCCGACTACCGGGAGCAGGCACCGCAGGTGGAGTTCGGGTGGAGGAGACCCGACGGCTCTCAGGTCCCCCTGGCGAACCTGAGCCCGCGTCGTCGGGACGTCTACCGGATCTCCGCGGACGGCGATCTGCGTCGGGCGCTGGGCGGGGCACCGGAGGTGGTCCTTTTCTCCAGGCCTGACCGTCCGGGTGAGGCGGCTCCGGGCCGCTACACCCTGGAGGTCCGCGCGTACCTGTTTGAGCCGAGCTCTGCGGTGCAGGTGGAGTTGGTGGTGTACGGAGAGGTGCACGGGCTTGCGGGCACGGATCACCTGCGTCGGGATCTTACCCTGCCCTTACTGTGGGGAACGCCCATCGCCCTGGCTTTCGGGCTCCTGGCGGCGGTGGGGTCGTCCCTGAGCACCCTCCTCATCGCAGCGGTGGGCGCGTGGTACGGAGGTTGGGTTGATGGCCTAATCCAGAGGATCACCGAGGTGAACCTGATCCTGCCGGCTCTACCCATCCTGATTCTGATCGGGACCCTGTACTCCAGGAGTCTATGGGTGATCCTGGGTGCTGTGGTCCTTCTGGGGATCTTCGGCGGAGGCATCAAGACCTACCGGGCGTTGTTCCTGCAGGTGCGGGAGTCGCCGTACGTGGAGGCTGCGCGGGCCTACGGGGTGGGGAACCTGCGCATGGTGGTGGTTTACCTGGTCCCGCGGGCGATCCCCGTGCTGCTGCCGCAGTTTGTGACCCTCATCCCGGGCTTTGTGTTCCTGGAGGCCACCCTGGCCCTGCTGGGCCTGGGAGACCCGGTGCTGCCCACCTGGGGGAAAGTGATCGAAGACGCGTACCGGGCGGGGGCGCTGTACGTGGGCCACGCCTACTGGGTGCTGCAGCCCGCGGCCATGTTGGTCCTGAGCGGGCTCGCCTTCACCCTCCTGGGCTTCTCCCTGGATCGCGTGTTCAACCCGCGGCTACGGGAGCTGTAGGTGACGACGCTTTTGCGGGTGGAAGGCCTGCGGTTGTACTTCCGGACCGCGGCGGGGCCGGTCCGGGCGGTGGACGGTATCGACCTGGAAGTGGCCCGGGGCCGTACCGTGGCCGTGTTGGGGGAGAGCGGGTGCGGGAAGACGTCGCTCGCGCGGGCGGTGCTGCGGCTTCTTCCGCGCAACGTGGCCCACTACAGCGGCCGCGTGTGGCTAGATGGACAGGACCTCATCGACCTCCCTGAGGATCGGTTCCGCAGGGAGGTGCGGTGGGTGCGCCTGTCCATTGTGCCCCAGGCGGCGATGAACGCCCTCAATCCGGTGCTGCGGATCGGAGACCAGGTGGCGGAGCCCCTCTGGCTCCACGGGCGGGTCCGGTCCGCCGCGGAAGCTCGGGCGCAGGTGGAGGACGCGCTGCGACGCGTGGGCGTCCCCGCGGACTACGTGGATCGGTACCCCTTCGAGCTGTCCGGCGGGATGCGGCAGCGGGTGGCCATCGCCATGGCGTTGATCCTGCGGCCCGACCTGGTGGTGCTGGACGAGCCCACCTCCGCCCTCGACGTCCTGACGCAGGCCAACCTGCTGAACGTCCTCAAGACCCTGCGGCACGAGCTCGGCACCAGCTTTCTGCTCATCACCCACGACCTGGCCACCGCCAGCGAGCTGGCCGACGACATCGCGTTGATGTACGCCGGCCAGATCGTTGAGTTTGCGCCCGCGCGCCAGTTCCTGCCGCACCCCCAGCACCCCTACGCGCGGGCGCTGCGGGCTGCGGTGGTCAGCCTGCGCGAGGACCGGACCCCTCAACCCCTACCCGGGCAGCCTCCGAGCCTCCTGCGGCCGCCGCCGGGCTGTCGGTTCGCGGACCGGTGCGCGTTCCGGTTTGATCGGTGCAGCACTCCACCGCCCAGGGTGCGGGCGGGAGAGGGAGAGGTCAGCTGCTGGCTGTTCGCTGAGGGGGGTAGCCGTGTCGACTAGCCCGTTGCTGGAAGTGCGGGGGCTGTGCACGTGGTACGAGCTCCGGCGGTTCGGGTTCCTGCACCAGGGCTGGGTCAGGGCGGTGGACGGGGTGGACTTCGAGGTCGCCAGGGGCGAGGCGGTGGCGGTAGTGGGTGAGAGTGGGTGTGGCAAGAGCACCCTGGTCAAGACCTTGCTCGGTCTCCTCCGCCCCCTGCGGGGCGAAGTGTGGTTTGACGGCCGGCGAATCGCCACAGCCACAGACCTGCGCTGGTACCGGTCCCGGGTGGGCTACGTGCAACAGGATCCGTACGGGGCCCTGCCACCCTTCTTCACCGTGCGCCGCATCCTCGAGGAGCCGCTGGCGGTGAACGGGGTCCGGTCCCGGCGGGAGCGGGAGTCTCGGATCCGAGAGGCGTTGGAGGCCGTCCAGCTCGTCCCGCCGGAAGAATTTTTGCCGCGATTCCCCCACATGTTGAGCGGGGGGCAGCAGCAGCGCCTTGTGGTGGCCCGCGCGACGATCCTGGGACCCCAGCTGCTCGTGGCGGACGAACCGGTGTCGATGTTGGACGCTTCCGTGCGCGTGGAGGTGCTGCAGTTGCTGCGCGGCCTGCAGCAGCGGAACCGCGTGGCGGTGGTGTACGTCACCCACGACCTGTCCACGGTGCGGCACTTCTGCGAGAGGGTCCTGGTGATGTACGCGGGCAAGGTGGTCGAGCAGGCTCCCGTGGGCGACCTGCTGGCAGACCCCAAGCATCCCTACACGCAGGCCCTGCTTCAGGCCATCCCGGACCCCGACCCCGACAACGCCCGGCGGCTGCGTCCGGTCCCCGCAGGCGAGCCGCCCAGCCTGGTGCGGCCGCCTTCGGGGTGCCGGTTCCACCCCCGTTGCCCGGCGATGATCCCCGGCGTGTGCGACGGGAAGGATCCGCCGGAGTTCCAGGTAGACGGCCTGCGGCGCGTGGCGTGCTGGCTGTACGACGCCCACGCCGCGCCGGTGGGGAGTGCGCAGCGGTGAGCCCCGGGCGGCTCGTGGCGGCAGGGGCCGTGTTGCTCGTGGGGAGCTGGCTTGTGGTGTTCGCCATGGTCCTGCGCTGGGTCTCACCCGCGCTGGAGCTGGCGCTCGTGGCGTACGGCACTTCCGTGGTGGGGTTGGGGCTGGGGCTCTTCGGCGCGGCGCTGTACGCCCGCGAGCGGTCCCGGCGTGGCGGGCGGTGAGACCCCTCGGATCCGGGACCGGTGCTTTAGGCTCCCGGGTGGGAGCACGGATGGTGTCCGCCGGCCGTCAAGTCGCGACTGTCGCGTACAGAGCTTTCAAAGGGGCTCATGTCCGAGTACCTGCTCGAGGCCCAGTTCTTCTCACGGGCGCATGGACCGACACCACAATGGACCGACACGCCCTGAGAGTGAACAAGACGGCGCTGCTCGTGAAGCGTTGGGTCGCTCGCTGGTTCCTGCCTCCTGGGCGATGCGGCTGACGGCGTCCTTGCTCACCTTCACCGGGCCGAGGGCCCCTGTGATCTCCGGGCGATGCTCGGTTGGTTCCTGCCGATCCCAGGCCGCGTCGCAGGCTGCGAGTTGCCAGCGCCTGCCCGCCCCCTTGAGCTTGCCTGCAGACAGGCGAAACAGGACAGCCTAGACAGCTCCCCGGAGGAGTCGGTCCACCGCCAGAACCGCGAACAAAAGGGCGAGGTAGGCGTTCGTGAATTTGAAGGCCTGAAGGCGTCCCGGCCGGCTTAGCGAACCGGAAAAAAGCTCAGCTTCGAGCGGAACTGGTCGGGCCGGGCGGATTTGAACCGCCGACCTCCTGAACCCCATTCAGGTGCGCTCCCAGGCTGCGCTACGGCCCGTCCGCGGGCGGATTATACCATGGAAGGGCGATGAGAGGCCTGCTGTGGGTGGTGGTGTTGGTGGGAGCAGGCGCGACGGTCGGCCTCGCCGGTCGGCTCATGCAGACGCCGCACGTCCACGCGGCGCGCCTGCTGCAAGCTTTGCGGGACGGGGACGCGCAAGGGGCTCTCGCCTGGATCGACGTACCCTCCGTGGCTTCCTCCGTGGTGCCGGTACTGGAGGAGGAGTGGGTGAGGGCCCGGGCCGGCGACCGGTACGTGGCCTCACCCCTGGCCCGGCCCCTGTTCCGCGGCCTGTTCGGTCTGGCCCGCGGCGCAGTGCAGCGCAGGGTGGAAGAAGAGCTGGAGGTGATGGTGCGCCGCATCGCAGAGGGTTCTCCGGAAGCACCGGTTCAGCTCCCGCGGTGGGGTGGCTTCCCGGTGAGCTTGGCCGCCGTGGTGTGGTTTGCCGACGTGCAGTGGCTCGGGCCGGACCGCGTGCGCCTCTCGGCGGGCCCCGCGCAGCGACCGTGGGTGCGCGTGGAGATGGCCTCGCGCGGGGGCCGCTGGGTGGTAGTGGCTGCCGACCGGGCCTGGGTGGCCCAACTGATCGCCGGGAGGCTTGCGCCGTATCCCGAAGCACAGGGGAGCCCACCTCCGCAACGCTCCGAGCCTGCGAACCCGTAGGCAGGATTCTCCGAGGCGCCGGGCAGGTGTTGTGCGGGAAGCGGCGAACGCCAGAACGCGTGGGGCGAACGCCGAAGGCGCGGCCTGAAACGTTCCGGGAGCGGGTGTACACCGTCGTCTCGAGGATTCCCCGCGGCCGGGTTCTCACGTACGGTGATGTGGCAGCGCTGGCGGGCCATCCCCGCGCGGCGCGGGAGGTGGGCTGGATCGCCCACCAGGGCCCGGCACAACTTCCCTGGCAGCGGGTGGTGAACCGGTACGGTGAGCTGGCCTCCGGCTACGAGGGCGGCCGGGAGGGTCACCGCCGCGCCCTCGAGCGGGATGGCGTGCGGGTCTGCCCCGACGGGAGGGTAGACCTCAGCCGCTACCGCTGGACCCCGCAGTGGGACCTGACCCCGTGGCAGCATCCGCCGAAGGCGCGAAAGCCTAGAAGCGGCGGACGAGGCCGATGGCCTTCCCCTCGATGACCACGTCCCGGGCGTAGATGGGTTCCATGGTGGGATTCTCCGGCTGCAGGCGGATGCGGTCCGCCTCCCGGTAGAACCGCTTTACGGTAGCCTCCTCGCCGATCCTCGCCACCACGATGTCCCCGTCCTGCGCGTGGGACTGCTTGCGAACCACGAGGTAGTCCCCATCGTAGATTCCCGCGCCCACCATGGAGTCTCCACGGACCCGGAGCATGAAGCACTCGCCGCCGCCTAGGAACTCCTCGGGCAGGGTGAAGGAGTCCTCGATGTTTTGCTCCGCGAGGATTGGAGCGCCCGCCGTAACGCGGCCCACCACGGGCAGCAGCACCGGCCGCTTATGGGGCAGGCTGGCGCCATCCCGCAGGACCTCGATGGCCCTGGGCTTGCTGGGGTCACGCCGCAGGTACCCCTTCTTCTCCAGGGCGCTCAGGTGGCTATGCACGGTGGAACTGCTCGTGAGCCGCAGGGCGTTCCCGATGTCGCGCACGGACGGCGGGTAGCCATACCGACGGGTGTACTCGATGACGTAGTTCAAAATCTCCCTTTGCCGCCGCGTGAGGCCTCTGCTCATGGTGTCCCCTCCCTTCCCTCGGGTGAGCGTATCTTACCACACAGGCTTTCGATAGGCAAACGTGTGTTCACAGCGCGCCTTGACCCCCCTTCGGCGGGGCGCGTAGACTTGGGGTGAAAGCGAAGACGCGCCGCCCACGCGGGGAGGTGACGAGTACGAGCGCCACACAGACCGCCGCGCTGCTGGGCGCGGTGGGCGTGGTGGCCTTCGTCGTTGGGTACGTTCTCCGGAAGCTGATCGCGGAAGCGAAGATCCGTTCGGCGGAGCAGGAAGCCCGTCGGATTCTGGAAGAGGCTCGACGTGAGGCCGAGTCCAAGGTCAAGGAAGCCCTCCTGGAGGCCAAGGAAGAGGCGCTGCGGATCCGCCGCGAAGCAGAGCGGGAGATCCGGGAGCAACGCGCGGACCTCCAGCGCCTGGAGCGCCGTCTGGTGCAGCGCGAGGAGGCCCTGGACCGTAGAGCGGAGCAGCTCGAGCGTCGTGAGCGCGCGATCCAGCAGCAGGAGCAGGAACTGGCCCAGCGAGCCGAGGAGGTCACCGCGCTCGTCTGCGAGCAGCGGCAGGCCCTTGAACGCGTTGCGGGTCTGACCGCGGAGGAGGCCCGCCGGAAGCTCCTCGAGCAGATCGAGGCGGATGTCCGGGAGGACGCCCTCGCGCGGATCCGCAAGATCGAACGGGAGGCCCGGGAGGAGGCAGAGCGCCGGGCGCGGGAGATCCTGGCGCTCGCGATCCAGCGCACCGCCGCGGACCACACCGCTGAGGTCACCGTGTCCGTGGTTCCCCTCCCCTCAGAGGAGATGAAGGGACGGATCATCGGCCGGGAAGGCCGGAACATCCGGGCCCTGGAGGCTCTCACGGGGGTGGACCTGATCATCGACGACACCCCGGAGGCCGTGACCCTGTCCTCCTTCGACCCCGTGCGGCGGGAGATTGCCAAGATCGCGCTGGAAAAGCTCATGTCCGACGGCCGCATTCACCCCGCCCGCATCGAGGAGACGGTGGAGAAGGCCCAGCGGGAGCTGGAGGAGCGGATCGCCGCGGAGGGAGAGCGGGCGGCGTTCGAGGCAGGGGTGCACGGCCTGCACCCCGATCTAGTGAAGCTCCTCGGCCGGTTGAAGTTCAGGACCTCCTACGGCCAGAACGTGCTCCAGCACTCGGTGGAGGTGGCCCTGCTGGCAGGCGAGCTGGCTGCCCAGCTGGGCGCGGACGTGCCGCTGGCGCGGCGGGCGGGGCTGCTCCACGACATCGGGAAGGCCCTGACCCACGAGGTGCAGGGGAGCCACACCCAGCTGGGGCTGGACATCGCGCGCCGCTACCACGAGCACCCGGCGGTGCTCAACGCCATCCTGTACCACCACGGCGAGGAGGAGGCGAAGTACGTGGAGGCGGTGCTGGTGGCTGCCGCGGACGCCATCTCCGGGTCGCGCCCCGGGGCGCGGAAGGAGTCGGTGGAGATGTACATCCAGCGCCTGCAGGCCCTGGAGCAGCTGGCGACCTCCTTCCCGGGCGTGGAGAAGGCGTACGCCATCCAGGCGGGGCGGGAGATCCGTGTGGTGGTGCGCCCCAGCGAGATCGACGACCTGGCCGCCTATCGGCTCGCGCAGGACATGGCTCGACGGATCGAGTCCGACCTGGACTACCCGGGCCAGATCAAGGTGACCGTCCTGCGGGAGACCCGGGTGGTGGAGTACGCCCGGTAGGACCGCGCCACGCCATGAGCGCGTACCCACGTCCCCCGGACCGGATCCTCCCGGACAGCGTGAGCTTCGTGGCGACTCTCCTCGTGGAGTTCCCGCAGTTTGCCTCCGTCAGGTTCGAGCCGCGGGAGGGCACCCTGCAGGTGGCGCTGCTGGTGGCGCGCCGGGTGCCTGCGCGGGAGAGGTCGGGGTTCCGCCGACTGCTGGAGGACGCGGTCGCGGTCCTGCACCATCTGGAGGGGTGCCCGCCCCCGCGGGTGGAGGTGCGGTGGCAGGCCGGGCCGAACTTCACCCGCTTCGAGCTCGTGCGCTCCGTGGACGACCTGGCGTTGGAGGAGCTGAGGGTCGTGGCCCGCATGGCTGAAGAGACTTTCGGCTCTGACCTGGTGATGGGTGAGCCGCCCGAGGACGAGGGGGGGCGCGAGGAGGAGCTGCGGTACGCGCTGGAGCACGCGCGGTCCCTCCGCCCGGGCCGGGCCGTGGTGGGAGTGCGGGAGCGCGGCAAGGTGCTCGTGTACTACCCGGCGCGCCCGGCCCGCCGGGTCCCGGAGCGGTAGGGTGCGGGTCCTGTTCGTCGGCGACGTGCATGGCCGCCCCGGCCGCAGGGCGGTCGCCCGCTGCGTGCCTGCCCTGCGTCGGGAGCTCGGCGTGGACTTCGTGGTGGCCAACGCGGAGAACAGCGCGGGCGGGGTCGGCCTGACCCCGCAGACCGCCTCCGAGCTGTTCGAGGCGGGCGTGGACGTGCTCACGGGGGGCAACCACACGTGGGCGAAGCGGGAGGTCTACACGCTGCTTGACTCCGACCCTCGCTTGGTGCGCCCGGCCAACTACCCGCCGGGCGTTCCCGGTCAGGGGAGCACGGTGGTCCAGAGGGGTAGCCTGAGCCTCGCGGTGCTGAACCTGCAGGGCCGTGTGTTCATGGACCCCCTCGACGATCCCTTCCGCGTGGCGCGGGCAGAAGCGGAGCGGCTCCGACAGGTCACACCCTTTGTGCTGGTAGACTTCCACGCGGAAGCCACGTCCGAGAAACTGGCCATGGGTTACCACCTGGACGGCCGCGTGACCGCGGTGGTGGGAACACACACCCACGTCCAGACCGCGGACGAGCGGGTCCTCCCGGGCGGGACGGCGTACATCACAGACGTGGGGATGACCGGACCCCGGGACGGGGTGATCGGGGTGGACCGGGAGGCCATCCTCCAGCGGTTCTTGACGCAGCTCCCGGTGCGCTTCGAGGTGGCGAGCGGGCCCGTGCAGTTCAGCGCGGTCCTGGTGGAGGCGGACTCCCGGGGCCGGGCCACCCGCATCCAGCGCATCTACGAGGTCCACGGCCCGTGAAGGCCGACCTGCACACCCACACCACCGCTTCGGACGGCACGCTGTCGCCTCGGGTTTTGGTGCAGGAGGCCCACAGGCGTGGCCTCCGATGGCTCGCGGTCACAGACCACGACTCCGTGGACGGGATCGCGGAAGCGGAAGAGGAAGCCGCCCGGCTCGGTGTGGGGCTCGTGGCCGGTGTGGAACTGAGTGCTGAGGTGCCTGGCACCGAGGTACACGTGCTCGGCTACTTCGTGGACTGGCGCAGCGAGGTCTTCTCCAGCCTGCTGCGCCGCCTGAGGGAAGGTCGGGTGGCACGCGCCAGGGAGATGGTGCGCCGGTTGAACCAGCTCGGGATCGGAGTCACGTTCGAGGAGGTAGCCCGGTACGCCGACGGGGCCATCGGCCGGCCTCACGTGGCACGGGCGCTGGTGGCCTCTGGACACGTGGCCAGCTTCCACGAGGCCTTCGCCATGTACCTGGGCCGCGGCTGTCCCGCGTACGTGGAGCGGGAACGCTTCAGCCCGGAGGAGGCGGTGGAGGCCATCCGGGCCGCGGGCGGGGTCGCGGTTCTGGCTCACCCTCTGTGGGGTGGAGAACCTGAGAGGGTGGCCCGGCTCGTGGACCACGGACTGCGGGGGATCGAGGTGTACTACCCGGACCACACGCCCGCGGACGTGCGCCGGTTCCTCGAACTCGCACGCCGCTTCCAGCTGGTCCCCACAGGCGGCAGCGACTACCATGGTCCGGGGCCGGCCAGCAAGGCGGAGCTCGGCAGCCAGTACGTGCCGCCCGGCGCGGTGGACGCACTGCGCAGGGCGCGGGAGGGATAGGAATGCGCTGTCCCCGATGCGGGACCCAGAACCCGGAGGGCAAGATCGTCTGCCGCAAGTGCGGGGCGCGGCTGCGGCGGTCCGGCCCGGCCTTCTCCCCGGTCACGCAGGAGACGGAGGCGGAGCTGGCGCGGCGGTTGCGGTACGACCTGCTCCGGGTGGCCGCCACCTTCGGCATGGCGGCGGGGGTGGCGGTGCTCTTGGGCCTGTTCGTGATCCGTTGAAGGCGCTTGAGCCTTCGCCCATAATCCTCGTACAGGGCGATGCGGGGGAGGAGTAGCCGGCCAGCCCCTGCCCAGAGAGGGTGGCCGCGGTTGCAAGCTCGCCTGCGGGGAGCCGGCGAACGTCGCCCCCAAGCCGCGGGAGGAACTGCGTAGAACCCGCCGGGAAGCGCCCGTGATCGCGCGCGAGGGCCGGACACAGCTCCACACGCGGGAGCTGGGACCGGAAGGAAGGTGGGACCGCGGAGCGCCGCTCCGTCCTTTCGGACGGGCGGCGCTTCTCGATGGCGAGGGAGGTGCGGCTTGACGCAGGATCTGCCAAAGGCCTACGACCCTGCTCAGTGGGAGGAGACCCTGTATCGGAGGTGGCGGGAGCGGGGATACTTCCGTGCCCGCCCCGACCCCTCGCGACCGCCCTGGGCGGTCATGATGCCGCTCCCCAACGTGACGGGCGAGCTGCACATCGGCCACGCCCTCAACAACACCCTGCAGGACGTGCAGACCCGTTTCTGGAGGATGCGGGGCTACAGCGCCCTCTACCAGCCCGGCACCGACCACGCGGGCATCGCTACCCAGAACGTGGTAGAGCGGGAGCTGGCCCGGGAAGGCCTGCGCCGGGAGGACCTGGGGCGCGAGGGGTTCGAGCGCCGGGTGTGGCAGTGGGTGGAGAAGTACGGCCAGATCATCTACACGCAGCTGGAGCGCCTGGGGGTGTCCTGCGACTGGGACCGCAAGGTATTCACCCTGGACCCGGACTACGCGGACGCGGTGTTAGAGGCGTTCGTGCAGCTGTACCGGCGGGGGCGCATCTACCGCAGCCGGGACTACATGGTCAACTGGTGCCCTCGCTGCGGCACGGCCATCTCGGACCTGGAGGTGGAGTACGAGGAGGTGGACAGCGCCCTCTGGTACGTGCGCTACCCCGGTGCGGACGGCTCCGAGGGTGTCGTGGTGGCAACCCAGCGGCCGGAGACCATCCTCGCAGACGTGGCGGTGGCCGTGCACCCTGAGGACGACCGCTACCGGGATCTGGTGGGACGGCAGGTGGTGGTGCCGCTGGTGGACCGGGTGGTGCCTGTGATAGCAGACCGCCGCGTGGACCCCGAATTCGGCACCGGCGCGGTGAAAATCACCCCAGGCCATGACCCCCTGGACTACGAGATCGGCAAGGACCACGGCCTCACGCCCCTGGTGGTGGTGGGCCCCGACGGCCGGATGACCCAGGAGGCAGGCGCGTTCGCGGGCCTGGACCGGTTCGAGGCGCGGGAGCGGGTCGCCTCCGCCATCGCGGAACGGGGGGGACTGGTCCGCCGGGTCTCCTACCGGACCCGGGT
>JBEQAH010000010.1:0-20319 GCA_041640435.1 bacterium
CGCAGGCGCTCCACGCTGGTGGGGGTGAAGGCCTTGTTCACCAGCATGCGCACACGGGTGTGGTAGGGAGGGTCAGTGAACACCAACCACCGGGAGAAGTACTTGATCAGGATGTGGAGCTTCTCGCGGTCGTGCTCCGTAAGCTCCTGCTGGAAGTGCGCCATGCGGTCGCTGGACAGGCGCTCGGGATCCCGGAAGGCGCGGACCACGTCCTCGTACCGCGTCACCAGCCACCCGCCCCAGCGGTCGTTCCAGTGCACCGGGTCTGTTTCCCGCAGGCGGGCGAAGTACCCGTACGGGTCCCGCACCACCTCCGGGGCCAGCAGATCGTCTTGGACCAACAACCGAATCCCCTCCCCCTCGAGTCGTCTGCTCCCCCCATTGTACGTCCGGACCACGACCGGCGGTCTACCGCAGGGCGGCGGCCGCCGGTCCGGTGCGTGGGCTGGCCAGGAGGGACGGGGCGCGCAGAACCTCAGCGGCCAGACGCACCACGGGATCGAGGAGATCGGCCCGCACCTTGTCGGGCGTGTCCAGAGGGCTGTGGTAGTTCGGGTCGTCGGGGCGGTGCAGCATGGCCGCGGGAACCCCTGCCCGTTCGAAGCTCACGTGATCGCTGCTCCCCATGCGACGCGCCTCGAGCCGCACTCCCAGGCGCCGGGCAGCGTCCAGGGCGGACTCGACCACCCGACGGTCCGAGCCGGTGTTGCCCACCAGAAGACGCTCGCCCACACCCACCATGTCCAGGTTCAGCATGGCGCGAAGCCCCCGAACCCGTTCGCTGCGGGCGTACGCTTCTGAGCCGAACAGGCCGAGTTCCTCCGCGCCGAAGGCTGCCACCTCCACGGTCCACGGCGGCGGCTTGAGTCTCAACAGCCGCGCGGCCTCCAGGGCCGCACCGACCCCGCTGGCGTTGTCATTGGCGCCCGGGCTTTGCTCCACGGAGTCCACGTGCGCACCCAGCAGCACGCGGGCGCCCTGGCGACCGGGCAGGGTGCCCAACACGTTGTGGGAGGTCCGCGTCTGCAGGCGCGTGTCCACCACCAGCGACACCACCACCTCCCCCCGGACGATCCAGTCCCGCAGGCGCAGCCCTTCCTCCCTGGAGAGCGTGACCGCGGGGATGGACGTGGGGCGCGTGAGCGTGCCCACCACCAGGCCGGGCTCGTTGTTGTACACCACCACCGCCCGCGCGCCTGCCCGGGCGGCGTTCTCCGCCTTCTCTAAAAACGTGATCTCGCCGCGCTCCACCAGAACCGCACGGCCTTGCGCCTGCACTTCCCGAAAGTCCTCCGGCCTCCCCAAGCCGGCGGACACGAGGGGTGCCGACAGGACGCCGTCCGTGGAGGGCGAGTACAGAAGGGCGCGCGGGTTCAGGCTCGCCCTCACCGGTGCGGTCACCTCCAGCAACACCCGCCGCGTCTCGAAGTGCGGAAAAGGAAACGCCACCACCTCCACCCGGTAGCCCATCTCCCGCAGGCGGGTGGCCACGTAGTCTACCGCGCGGCGCTCCGCTTCCGTGCCAGCCACCCGCGGGCCGAAGCCGGCCAGGGCGGCCACGTGCCCGTGGGCCGCTTCCCCCGCCTGGCGTGTGACCGGCGCGGTCGTCGCCAGCACAGCCGCCACAAAGACCCAAAGCGCCCGCACGATCCCTCCCTGGTCCAGACTGACACGGAACGGTCAGGGCGATGTGAAGGTCACTCTTCGGCGAGAAAGGCCTCCCGGAGCTGCCGGTACGTATCCAGAAGATGCTGGGGGATCACCTTCACGTCCGCCAGGACCGGCATGAAGTTGGTGTCGCCCACCCAGCGGGGCACCACGTGCACGTGGAGGTGATCGGTGATACCTGCGCCCGCCGCGCGACCCAAATTGAGTCCGATGTTGAACGCCTCCGCCCGGAACGCGCGGCGCAGGGCCCGCACCGACCGCCGGACGGCCTCCCACAGGTCCACCAGCTCCTCCCGGGACAGCGCATCCAGGTCGCCCGTGTGCCGTACCGGGACCGCCATCACGTGCCCGCTGTTGTACGGGTAGCGGTTCAGCATGACGAAGGCGCTGCCGCCTCGCCACACGATGAGGTTGTCTTCGTCGCGGTCCTCCGCGGGCTTGGTGCAGAAGATGCACCCCTCGGGTTCAGGCCCCTTGATGTACGCGAGACGCCACGGCGCCCACAGCTGTTCCACGACGGCCCCCTACCGGGTCCGCGGGGCCAGCAGGCCGAGGCGCACCAGGGCCTCCGCGGCGGCGGCCTGCTCCGCGTCCTTCTTTGTCCGTCCGCGACCCTCCCCGAGCACCCGTCCGCCCACTTCCACCACCGCCACGAACGCCTTCGCGTGGTCCGGCCCCTCGGTCGCGGTGATGCGGTACCGCGGGAGCCGGCGGTCCCGTTGCTGCACGAACTCCTGCAGCTGGCTTTTGAAGTCACCTGGCGCGTCCTCCAACCCTTCCAGCCGGTCCGCGTACCACCGGCTCACCACCGCATGGGCGACGCCGAACCCGGAATCCAGGTACACGGCCCCCACCACCGCCTCCAGAACGTCCGCCAGCATGCTGGCGCGCTCCCGACCCCCGCCCTGCTCCTCCCCGCGTCCGAGGAGGATGTAGGACCCCAGGTCCAGGGACCGGGCGATCTCCGCCAGGGTGGGCTCGTTCACCAGACGGGCGCGGAGCCGGGCCAGATCGCCCTCGCTGCGTTCGGGGAAGCGTCGGTACAGGTGGTCGCTCACCACCAGGTTCAACACCGCGTCCCCCAGGAACTCCAGACGCTCGTAGGTGCCCGTGCGGTCCGGCCTGCCCTCGTGCGCGTACGATCCGTGGGTGAGGGCGAGGTTCAGCAGGCCCAGGTCCCGGAACCGCACCTCGAGTCGCGCCTCCAAAGAACGGAGCCGCTCCAGGCGTTCGGGCTCCAGGTTCTCGGGCGGGCGAGCGGTGCCCACGTCCGGCGCGGCCATGGAAGCAGGGTTACGCGTCCTCGAACCTCCGCACCGCCAGGGTGCAGTTGTGGCCACCAAACCCAAAGGCGTTGGAGAGCGCCACCCGCACGGGTGCGGGTCGGGCCCGGTTGGGGACGTAGTCGAGGTCGCAGTCAGGATCCGGGTTCTCGTAGTTGATGGTGGGCGGCAGCACCCCCTCGTGCACACTGAGGGCGCAGGCGATGAGCTCCACCCCGCCCGCGGCCCCCAGCAGGTGTCCGGTCATGGACTTGGTGGAGCTCACCGCCAGGCGGTACGCGTGGTCGCCGAAGACCCGCTTGATGGCCAGGGTCTCGAACTTGTCGTTGTACGGGGTGCTGGTGCCGTGCGCGTTGATGTAGTCCACCTCCTCCGGCCGCAGACCCGCGTCCGCGAGGCATCGCGCCATGGACTGCGCCGCGCCCTCCCCTTCGGGATCCGGCTGCGTGATGTGGTAGGCGTCCGCGCTCATCCCGTAACCCACCACCTCGCAGTAGATCCGAGCCCCCCGGGCGCGCGCGCGCTCCAGGTCCTCCAGGACCACCACGCCCGCGCCCTCCCCCATCACAAAGCCATCCCGGTCCCGGTCGAACGGCCGCACAGCCCGCTCCGGCTCATGGTTGCGTGTGGACATGGCCTTCATGGAGCAGAAGCCGGCGATGGACAGGGCGGTGATGGCGGCCTCCGTGCCGCCCGCGATCATGGCGTCTGCGTCTCCCCGCTGGATGATCTTGAAGGCGTCGCCGATGCAGTGGCCCCCCGTGGCACAGGCGGTCACCACGGACGTGTTCGGGCCCCGGGCTCCGAACACGATGCTCACCATCCCCGCGGCCATGTTGCTGATGAGCATGGGGATGAAGAAGGGGCTCACCCGGTCCGGGCCGCGCTCCAGGAGCACCCGGTGCTGTTCCTCCCAGGTGTTAGCGCCACCGATCCCCGAGCCGAGGACCACCCCCACGCGGTCGCGGTTTTGGGGGGTAATGTGGAAATCGGCGTCCTCCAGGGCCATTCGGGTAGCGGCGATGGCGAACTGCACGAACCGGTCATTCCGGCGCGCCTCCTTCCGGTCCATGAACTGCAGAGGATCGAAGTCGCGGACCTCGGCGGCGATCTGGGTGGGGAAGGGCGTGGGGTCGAAGGACTCGATGCGGCGGACGCCGCTGCGCCCTTCCAGCAACCCGCTCCAGAACCGGTCTTTGCCGATCCCGATGGGGGTGACCACCCCCACCCCGGTGACAGCGACCCGCCTGTGCTGCCGCAAGGCCTTCGGGCTCCTATCGCTCCTTGGCGGCCTGGAGGTGCTCCTCGATGTACTGCACGGCCTGCCCCACCGTCTGGATCTTCTCCGCTTCTTCGTCGGGGATCTGAATGCCGAATTCTTCCTCCAGCGCCATGACGAGCTCCACCACGTCCAGCGAGTCGGCCCCCAGGTCATCCACGAAGGACGCGCCCTCTGTCACCTCGTCCTCGTCCACCCCCAGCTGCTCTACCACAATCGCCTTCACGCGGTCGAACGTCGACGCCATCTCCGCCTCCTCACGACACCGCCTAGTTTCCCCTACTTCATTACCATACCACCGTCCACGTTCAAGACCTGACCGGTGATGTAAGCGGCCTCCTCGCTGCACAGGAACACCACCGCGGGCGCGATCTCCTCCGGAGTGCCGGTACGGCCCAGCGGGATCTGCGAGGTGAGGAAGCGCTGTTGATCCTCGTCCAGACCCTCCGTCATCCGACTGTGGACGTAGCCGGGGGCCACGGCGTTCACGGTGATGTTCCGGGAGGCGACCTCGCGCGCCACGGCCTTGGTGAACCCCACGATGCCGGCCTTCGCCGCCACGTAGTTCGCCTGCCCCGCGTTCCCCACGAGCCCCACCACCGATGTGACATTCACAATCCGCCCCCACCGGGCGCGGAGCATGTCCCGCAGGGCCTCCCGGGTACAGAGGAAGGTCCCCGTGAGGTTCACCTCCAGGACCCGGCGCCAGTCCTCCAGCCGCATGCGGACCACGAGGCCGTCCCGGAGGATCCCCGCGTTGTTCACCAGGATGTCCACACGCCCGAGCTGGTCCCGGGTCTCCTGGAAGAAGCGCTCCACGTCCTCCTCCGAGGACACGTCGCCGCCCACCACCACCGCCCGTCCCCCCGCGCTCCCGATCCGGTCTGCGACCTCCAGGGCCCCATCTCGGTTGGCGCTGTAGTGCACCGCCACCGCCGCCCCGGCACGGGCCAGGGCGGTACAGATGGCCGCACCGATGGCTCCAGATCCGCCGGTGACCAGTGCCACCTTGCCCTTGAGGTCAAAGTCACCCACGGCTGCGCTCCTCCTGCGATACGCCCCCTGCGCCCCGGGACAGGGAGGCCAGGGTCTTACCGAGGGACGCCCGATCCTCCACGTGGTAGGCTGCCACGCCGGGCGCACCGCGTTTGACGAGACCCGAGAGAACTGCGCCGGGCCCGAACTCCACGAACGTCCCCACGCCGTCCTGGGTCATCCGCGCCACCGACTGCGCCCAGCGCACCGGGCTCGCCACCTGCTCCACCAGGCGACGCCGAATGTCGTCCGCGCGCGACACCGGTTGGGCGTCCACGTTGGCCACCACGGGGATTGAGGCGTCCCGGATGGGCACGGTCTCCAGCAGCGCGGCCAGCCGCTCCGCGGCGGGCCGCATGAGGCGTGTGTGGAAGGGCGCCGAGACCGCCAGGAGCACCGCCCGCCGGGCGCCCGCGGCCCTGGCCCGCCGAACCGCCTCCTCCACCGCCGCCCGGTCTCCGCCCACCACCACCTGGTCAGGGGCGTTGTAGTTCGCGGCCTCGCACACCCCGAACGCCGAGGCCTCCTCGCACACCCGCTCCACCACCTCGGAGGGCAGCCCCAGCAATGCGGCCATGGCCACCTCCCGGCCAACGGTGGCCTCCTGCATGAACACGCCCCGCTGCCGGACCACCCACACCGCGTCCTCGAAGCTGAGCGCGCCCGCGCACACGAGCGCGGTGTACTCCCCGAGGCTCAGGCCCGCGGTCATCACGGGGGGAGGGATGTGGCCGCGGGCCGCCTCCAGACACGCGAGGCTGGTGACCAGGATGGCGGGCTGGGTGTTCTCGGTGCGCCGCAGCGCTTCCTCCGGCCCGGTACGGCACAGCGCCAGCAGGTCAAGCCCGAGGACCTCCGAGGCGCGCCGGTACAGGTCTGCCGCCGCCGGGACTGCATCCGCGAGGTCTGCGCCCATTCCCACGTACTGCGCGCCCTGTCCGGGAAACACGTACGCGACGCCCCCCACGGCCCGTTACCCCCAGCGCAGCAGGCAGGACGCCCACGTGAGGCCGCCTCCGAAGGCCACCAGGGCCACCAGGTCGCCGTCCCGCACCCGCCCCTCCGCCACGGCCTCGTACAGGGCCACGGGCACCGAGGCGGAGGAGGTGTTCCCGTACCGCTCCACGTTGACGTAGAACTTCTCCATGGGCTGTCCCAGGCGCTCCGCAGCGGACTGAATGATGCGCACGTTTGCCTGGTGAGGTACGAACAGATCCACCTCCGCCACCGACACGCCTGCGCGCTCGCACACCTCCTCGATGGCCCGGGGGATGATGCGGCTCGCGAACTTGAACACCTCGCGGCCGTTCATGTGGATGTAGTGCTGACTGCGCTCCACGGTCTCATACGACGCGGGCAGGCGGCTACCGCCCGCGGGGAGCGTGAGCAGCGGCCCCCCGCCGCCGTCGGCGCCCAGCCAGAGGGACAGAATCCCCCGCCGGCCGTCGGAAGGCACCACCACCGCAGCCCCCGCGGAGTCGCCGAAGAGCACACAAGTGGACCGGTCCTTCCAGTTGGTGATGCGGGAAAGGGTGTCGGAGCCGATCACCAGCACCCGCTCCGCGAGCCCCGCCACCACCTGGGCGTGGGCCAGGGCAAGCCCGTACACGAAGCTGCTGCAGGCCGCGGACACATCTGCAGCACCCGCCCGCTTGGCACCCAGGCGCTCCTGGACCAGGCATGCGGTGGCGGGGAAGATCATGTCCGGGCTCGCAGTACCCACCAGAACCAAATCCAACTCCGATGGGTGGACGCCCGCCTGCTCCAGCGCCTCCCGGGCCGCGTGCACCGCCAGGTCCGAGGTCGCCTCCTCGGGGGCGGCCACACGCCGCTCCTTGATGCCCGTTCGGACGGTGATCCACTCGTCCGTGGTGTCCACCAGGCGCTCCAGCTCCGCGTTGGTCACCACCCGCTGGGGGACGTACCGTCCGAGACCTGCGATCTTCGAGGACCGGTGCGTGCGCATAGTCCCTCCGTGACAGCCGGACACGCTCCCCGGCCGGACGTCAGGGTGACGCGGCGTCGGCAGCCTCCGCGCTCAACAGCCGCGCCATCTCCTGCTGGATCACCTCGGGCAGGCGCTGGCGGACCTCCTCCTGCGCCACCCGGATGGCGTTGAACACCGCGTGCGCGTTGGACGACCCGTGCCCGATCACACAGACCCCCCGCACCCCGAGCAACGGGGCGCCCCCGTACTCTGTGTAGTCGATGCGGCGGCGCAGCGCCCGCAGCCGCGGCCGCAGCAGCCACACCGCCACCTTCGCGCGAGGGGAGCGGCGCACCTCCTCCCGGATGATCTGGAACAGACCCTGGGCCATGCCCTCCCCGAGCTTCAGGAGGACGTTCCCCACGAACCCGTCGCAAACGAGCACGTCGCAGGCGCCGAAGAACACCGCTCGACCCTCCACGTTTCCCACGAAGTTCAGGTCGGTGGCGCGCAGCAGCTCCGCGGTCCGCTGGACCAGCTCGTTGCCCTTCCCCGCCTCCTCCCCGTTGCTCAGCAGTCCCACCCGGGGCGAGGGGATCCCCAGCACCCGCTCTGCGTACACGCTCCCCATGAGGGCGAACTGGAGGAGGTGGCGGGGCTTGCAGTCCACGTTGGCGCCCACATCCACCACCACCAGCCGGCCCCGCAGCGTGGGCAGGACCGCGGCGATGGCGGGGCGGTCGACCGCCTGCACCCGGCCGAGGGTGAGCAGGGCCGCAGCCATGGCGGCGCCGGTGTTGCCCGCACTGAAGAAGGCGTCCGCCTGACCGGTCCGCACGAGCTCCACCGCCTTGACGATGGAGTTGTCCGGCTTGCGCCGAAGGGCAGCGGTGGGCGATTCGTCCATGTCCACCGTCTGCGAGGCGTGGATCACGCGGACCCGGTGGTCCGGGATCCGGTGGTGCCGCAGGGCTTCCCGCACGCGCTCATCCGGGCCCACCAGGAGGATCTCCACGCCCAACCGGTGCGCCGCATCCACCGCGCCCGCCACGATCTCGGCGGGCGCGTGGTCTCCGCCCATGGCATCCACCGCGATGCGCATCTGCAGGCCTAGGAACTCCGCTTGCCTTCCTCCTGGCGGACCACCTGCCGGCCCGCGTACGTGCCGCAGGTCGGGCAGAGGCGGTGGGCCGGCCGCGGCGTCTTGCACTTGGGGCACGGAACCAGGTGGGGAACTGCCGCCTTCTGCAGGGCACGGCGGCGCGCGACCCGCATGTGGGAGTGGCGTCGCGAACGGCTCATGGCTGACCTCCCAAGGCAGTCCTCAGCACCTCCCAGCGGGGGTCTGGGGCCCGCAGGGAGCAGCCGCAGGGCTTCTGGTTGCGGTCTGTCCCGCAAACGGGGCATAGGCCCGCGCAGTCGTCCCTGCAGACGGGCGCGTACGGGATCGCGAGGACCAGGTGCTGGCGCACGATCTCCGCCAAGTCCACCTCCGGCCCCTCCAGGGGCATCACCAGCACGCCCTCTTCCACCACGACCTCTTCGCCCGGGACCAGGTCGGGGTCCAGCCACTCGTCCAGCTCCGCTTCCAGCGGGGCCTCGAAGGCGGACAAGCACCGGCCGCAGGTCAGCCGGGCCCGAGTGGCCACCCGACCCGCCAAGCGCACCCGCGCGCCCTCCGCGCGGAGGGTGATCTCTCCGCGGGTGGGTGCGATGAAGGGCGCTTCTTCCACGCCCGAGTCCACCGCCCACTCCGCGGACAGCCGCACGACACGGCCGGGGGCGGAACGCACATCCTCCACGCGCATCTTCATAACAGCGCCGCGCGCCCGGAAGGCCCCGGGCGCGAGCTCCGGATGATGATAGGGCTCCTGCCCGGCCGCGTCAACGCCGGTCCGGGGGCCCGGACCCGCGCCCTTCGAGGATCTCCTTCCCCTTGCGGATGCTCAGGAGAACCCGCAGAACCCCCTGCTCCAGGTCGTCCAGCACCTGACGCGCGTACTCCTCCGCGCCCCGCCGGGTCTCCTCCGCTTCCCGATGGGCGCGGGCAAGGATCTCCTCGGCCCGGGTCTGCGCCTGGCGAACCACCTCGTGCTCGTCCACCAGCTGGTCCAACTGCTCCTGCGCCTGCGTGACCATCAGCCGCGCGTGCTCCTGGGCTCGCTGGAGCAGCTCCTCCGCCACCTGCCGGATGCGGTGCGCCTCGGCGAGTTCCGAGGGCAGCCGTGCCCGCACCATCTGGACCAGGCTCAGCGCCTCACGCTGATCCACGATGCGTTTGTCGGTCCACGGCACCGAACTCCCGCGCGCGATGAGCGCCTCCAACCGGTCCAGCAGTTCGAACACGCTGTCCATCAGGAACCGCCGAAGCGTTCCACCAACCTCCGGCGCACCGGATCCGGGACCAGTCCCTCCACCGACCCTCCCAGGCGTGCCACTTCTTTAATGAGGGTCGAGCTGACGAACCCGTACTCGGGGCTGGTGGGCAGGAACACCGTCTCCACCGAAGGCGCGAGCCGGCGGTTGATGTGCGCCATCCGCAGCTCGTACTCCAGGTCGCCGCTCCGCAGTCCCTTGACGATGGCCACAGCCCCCCGGCGGCGGGCGAACTCCACCGTGAGCCCCTCGAATCCCTCCACCTCCACGCCGTCCAGCTCCGCCACCGAGGCCCGCAGCAGTTGCACGCGCTCCTCCAACGTGAACAGGGGCTGCTTCTGGGATTCCCGGGCCACGCCCACCACCACCCGGTCGAACAGCGCCCGGGCGCGGCGGATCACATCCACGTGCCCGTTGTGCACGGGGTCAAACGTCCCCGGGTACACCGCCACCGCCACGGGCCTCTCCTCCCTCCGCGGGGATGAAGAACGCCACCTCCGTATCCCCGTACGCCCGCCGCCAGACGACCCTCGAGCCCTCTGCCTCCACCGACTCACCCCGGCTGAACTCCGCCACCGCGAGTCCTCCCGGCCGCAGCAGGCCTGCCCGGATCACCGCCCGCAGGGTGCGCGGCACCCATCCGCTGCGGTAGGGCGGGTCCAGCAGGACCAAGTCGAACCGCTCGCCCCGCTCGCCGAGCTGGCGTACCGCGCGCAGGACGTCGGAGCGCCACACCTCCGCCCGGTCCGCAAATCCTGCCGCCCGCACGTTGGCCCGGAGCAGCTCCGCGGTACGCGCGTCCAGCTCTACGAACACGGCGCGGCGCGCGCCCCGACTGAGAGCTTCAATCCCCAGCGTCCCCACGCCCGCGAACAGGTCCAGCACCTCGGCGTCCACCACCCGCTCCCCGAGGGCGTTGAACACCGCTTCCCGCACCCGGTCCTGGGTGGGCCGCACGCGGCGCCCCCGGGGGGTCCGCAGCCGCCTGCCCTTGGCCTCGCCCGCGCCGACCCGCACCTCACCCCACCGCCAGGAGGGCTGCGGAGTCCGCGTACCGCCGCCGCAGCCGCTCTCTCAGCACCCCGTGCTCGGGCCGGAGGAGCTGCGGGTCGTTTTCCAGGACCCAGGCCGCCGCCTGCCGGGCCTTCTCCAGGAGCGCCACGTCCCGGATGGGGTCCGCCACGCGGAACTCCGGCAGCCCGTGCTGACGGGTGCCGAAGAACTCGCCGGGCCCGCGCAGCTCCAGGTCCACCTGCGCGATCCGGAACCCGTCGTGGGTGCTCACCAGGGCCTCCACCCTCCGCCGCGCTTCCTCCGTGGGGAGCGCCGAGATCAGGATACAGTAGGCTCTGTGGGACGACCGGCCCACGCGGCCGCGAAGCTGGTGCAGCTGCGCGAGCCCGAACCGGTCTGCGTCTTCCACCACCATCACCGTGGCGTTCGGGACGTCCACACCCACCTCGATCACCGGAGTCGCCACCAGCACCTGCACCTCGCCGCGTCGAAACGCCTCCATGACCGCGTCCTTCTCGGCCACCGGCATGCGGCCGTGCAACAGCCCGACCCGAAGGTCCGGGAAGACGTCACGCCGCAGCCGCTCGTACAGCTCCACGGCCGCAGACGCGTCCAGCTTGTCAGACTCCTCCACCAGCGGGCACACCACGTACGCCTGGCGGCCGGCCTCCACCTCGCGGCGCACGAAGGCATACACCCGGTCCCGCGCGTCCGGGTACCGGTGGTACGTGCGCACCGGCTGGCGGCCCGGTGGGAGCTCGTCCAGCACCGAGACGTCCAGGTCGCCGTAGAGGGTCAGGGCCAGGGTCCGCGGGATCGGGGTCGCGGTCATCACCAGGACGTCGGGGTCGTGACCCTTCTGTCTCAGGGCGGCCCGCTGGGCCACCCCAAACTTGTGCTGCTCATCCACCACCACGAGGCTCAGGCGGTCGAACACCACGTCCTCCTGCAGCAGGGCGTGCGTGCCCACCACCAGATCGGCCTCCCCCCGGGCGACCTCACTCAGGGCCTCCTCGCGTTCCGCCTTCCGCATGCCCCCCACCAGGAGCACCACGCGCAGGCCCACGGCTTCCAGGAAACGTCGGAAGGTGAGGTAGTGCTGCTCCGCGAGGATCTCGGTGGGCGCCATCAGGGCCGCCTGTCCCCCTCCACCCGCGCACACGGCCACCGCGGCTGCGGCCACCACGGTCTTACCTGACCCCACGTCTCCCTGCAGCAGGCGGTTCATGGGGTGCGGGGAGTACAGCTCTCGGCGAACCTGCTCGATGACCCGCTTCTGCGCCGAGGTGAGGGGAAAGGGCAAGGTGGCCAGGAAGGCCTGCAGCACGCCGCCGTCCTCGCGGTAGCGGTGGGGTTTCGCCGAACTGGCCACCAACCGGCGTCGCAGCAACAGCGCGGCCTGCAACTCCACGAGCTCCGCAAAGGCGAGCGTGGTCCGGGCGCGTTCCGCCTCCTCCAGGCTGTCCGGGAAGTGGACGGCCCGCAGTGCTGCGGCCACTGGGAGTAGGCCGTAGCGCTCGCGCACCGCGGGCGGGAGCGGCTCCGGAACACGGTCCGCGAACGCTTCCAGCGCGGACCGCACCGCCCTTCGCAGCAGGCGCGGAGACAGCTCCTCGGTCGCCGGGTGGACCGGCACCACCCGGCCGGTGTGTAACGTCTCGTCCTCGCCCGCGCGCTCGAACTCCGGGGTTTCAATCTCGATCAACCCCCGCTCCCTGCGCACCCGGCCCCACAGCACCACCTCCACGCCGGGATTCAGGACTTTGTCCAGGTGGCGCTGGCCCCAGAACTTGGCCACGGCCACCGCGGTGCCGTCCGTCACGTGCACCTCGGTGAGTTTCTTGCGGCTGCGCAGCTGGGGTTCCCGAAGGCGCACCACTCGGACGCGGAACGTGGCCGTCTCGCCGTGGGCGGCCTCGTACAAGGTCTTGGTCTGCGACCGGTCTTCGTAGCGCCGGGGCACGTGGTACAAGAGGTCCTCGACCGTCCGCACCCCCAGGCGCTCGAACGATCGGGCCAGTCGCGGACCCACACCCCGCACGTACTGCACGGGCTGCTGCAGGGGATCGCCCAGTTTGGCGCTCATCCCGTGGTCTCGTTCGACCGCTGAGGGCGTTCTCCTGGCACCCCCGGTGGGAGAAACCGGCTCCGAGAACGGCCCGGACGGCCCGCGAGGGCGCACGAGCACGGCGACCCCCGTACCGGGCACACCGGGAGGTGAGCCCGAGGACCAACCCGCGCAGATCCCGGCTGTATGGGGTCTGATTATGCGAGATCCGTGCTCGCGCGCTTCAAGTACCTCGCCCGGAGTTCCTGGTACTCCCGGGCGGAGTTCTCCACCCACCACCGGGCTCTGCCGGACACCGCCTTCTTTGCCTGGGCCGGGATCCCTGCGACGACCGTCTCGGGCGGAACCTCCATACCGTTGGGCACCACGCTGCCGGCGGCCACCACAGCCCGCCTCCCCACCCGGGCCCCCTCCAACACCACGGCTCCCATGCCGATGAGGGCCCCTTCGTCAACCACACAGCCCTCGACCATAGCCAGGTGCCCGATGGTTACGTTCGGGCCGATGGCGCACTCGCGCCCAGGGTGGATCACCACGTTGTCCTGCACCGAGCTGCCCTTGCCGATCACGATGCGGCCGAAGTCCGCCCGCAGGACGGCACCGAACCAAATGCTGGCCCCCTCCTCCACCCTCACGTCGCCGATGAGCACCGCCGTGGGGGCGAGGAAAACGTCTCGCGCCACCTGGGGCATCTTGCCTTCAAACTCGATGAGGTAAGCCATTGGACTCCCCGAAGGAGGTCTGGGTTCCTGCAACGCAGGCCGTTCACGGCACCACCCGGCACGGGGGTGAACCGTCAGCCGCCAGCTCCCACCATCCAGCGGAGCACAGGCGAGCCAAGGATCCACCGCTCACCGGCACCCCGCGCGGTTACCCCCTGGTGGGGATTTAGCCGTTCTTCTCCTCGGACACTGGGCGCGGCCTGGTCTCGTTGCCCCGACCCGTCTCTTTCGGCAAGATACCGCGCCGTGTCTCGATCCTCAACCAAAGTGCGCACCTCCGCCTACCTTCGCCAGCCGGGACCGCGGGGGCGCTTGCGGGCTGGCAACTCCCGCATCAGCTGTCGGAGCTCTGCCCGCTGCTCCGGGGTGAGCACCTGGCGGACCTCCAGCTGCAGTTGCAGCCGCTCGCGCAGGAGCTGGCCCTGCAACTCGCCCGCCCGCCGGGCCAGAGAGTCCAGTCGACTCGGGTCGGGCCGTTGCTCCAACAGCGCCTCCCGGATGTCAAGCCGCACGCGGGCGAGGGCGATGCGGAGCCGCTCCGCACGATCCCGGTAAGCCGTGAAGATGTCTCGCAGCCGCCGGACCTGGTCCTCCGTAAGATTCAGTCGCCGCCGGAGCACCTCCAGAGGCGGGCGACCACGCCAACCGGGGGAGTCTGAGGACAAAGCGTCCGGGTCCGAAGAGCCGGGAGGGGACGCGGGCTGGGCGAGGGCCTGGGGGAACGCCACGGGACCGGTGGTGCGGTGGCCCCACAGGAACACCGGTCCCAGGACTAGGGCCAGGACGGCGAGAACCACGGCCGCGCGCTTCATTCGAATCCCTCCTGAAACAGGTTTTTGAATCCAGAAGTTCCAGCGCCCGACCTCTGGTACGGTCCGAAACCCATGGAGTCGGACGTCGAAACATTCCTGTAGCCCGCGGTTGTTACGGAAGTGTGAACGTCCTCGGAGCATGATGGCAAGGCTCTTCCCCTCCGGTCGGTCGCTGTGATAAAATCCGCAGCGTCTGTTCGGGAGCCTTTTCATTCCGTTCGGACGGTGAGGGACCATGGCCAGGACCTGTCGGGTGTGCGGCAAGGGGCCGCGCGCCGGCCACAGCGTGTCGTTCAGCAACCGCCACACTAAGCGCCGGTTTCTGCCCAATCTGAAGCGGGTGCGGGCGGTGGTGGGCGGGGTGCCGCGCAGGATCGTGGTGTGCACCTCCTGCCTGAAGTCCGGCCGGGTCAAGCGCGCGGTCTGAGCCGCTCATCGCTTTGAACCCCCAACCCCAGCCGCGCCTCTGGTCCCGCGGCTACGAAACGGGTGGGCCACCCCGCAGTCGCTCCCTCAGCGCTCGGAGTGCATCCCTGTCGAGGACGTAGAGCTCCCCGCAGAACCGGCAGGTAACCTCGGCGCGCCCTTGCTCGAGCAGCGCCTCCACCTCCTCGGCACCGAGCAGCATCAGGACCCCTTCTACCCGCTCCCGGGAACAGCTGCAGCGGTACCGCAGGGGTCGCTCTTCCACAATCTGTACATCCAGCTCTCCCACCGCGATCCGTGCCAGGTCCGCGGACGACAGACCCTGCCGCAACAGCTGGGTGACGGGGGGGAGCGTGCGGACGTGGGCTTCCAGGGAGTCGCGGAGGGAGGGGTCTGCGCCGGGCATCAGCTGAATGATGAATCCGCCCGCGGCCGAGACCCGTCCGTCGGGCTCGACCAGGACCCCCAGGGACACCACGGAGGGTACCTGTTCGGATTGCGCCAGGTAGTAAGCGAGGTCCTCCGCGATCTCCCCGGAGACGAGGGGCGAGCTCCCGTGGTACGGCCACCGCAGGCCCAGGTCCCTGGTCACGTGCAGGGTGCCGCGGCCCACCGCAGCCCCAACGTTCAACTTGCGGCGGCTGGATAGCGGTAGGTGCACCCCGGGGTTCGGCACGTAGCCGCGCACATCGCCGGAGGCGGTGGTGTCCGTGACGATGCCGCCGAGGGGACCGTCCCCGAGGATCCGCAGGGTGACCTTCTGATGTCCTTCCAGGGTCGCGCTCAGCAGGCCGGAGGCCGTGAGGGCGCGGCCCAGGGCGGCAGCGGCCGTGGGGGCCGCTCCGTGCCTGCGGCGAGCCTCTTCCACCACTGAGGTGGTCACCGAGGCGAACACCAGCACGCCCGAAGACCCCGTCGCCCGCACCAGCGTTTCCATTCCAGGTCGCCTCCTAAATGCGCCGCCGCACGCGGATCGCCAGCACCTCGCCCTCCAGAACCTCCACCCAGGGCCGCGGCGCCGTGACCTCGTTGCTGACGCCCAGGGTGCTGCCCAGGCACAGCACCCCGTCCACTAAAGGAAACCGCAGCCCCCCCGTGGTGATTCCCCGGCTCTGTAGCCTCAAGGAGAACAGCGAGACCCAGTCGCCAGGCCGACCGTCAAGCTCCACCCTGCCCCGCACCAGCTGCACCAGGGTTCCACCCGCCACGATGCGGAGGTCCACGCCCCGCTTGGCTGCGTACAGAGGCAAGAGGAGGTTTGCGAGTCCGTGGTCCACGCGGCCCCCGAGCCCTCCCAGCAGGTAGGCGAGCCGGAAGCCGTGCTGGGCCACCACGTCTACCGCCAGCTCGCTATCTGTCTTATCCTTGTCGGTCGGGTAGCGGAGCTGCTGGGCGCCCGTGGACACCACCCACTCCAACAGCTTCGGGTCCAGGGAGTCCCAGTCGCCCACCACCACGTGGGGCGTCCAGCCAGCCCGGCGCGCCCGCTCGGTGCCTCCATCCGCGCACACCACGAGCGCCGCTTCCCGGTAGCGGCGCGGGAGCGGCCCGCGTCCGGCAGCCACAATCGCCGCGTAGGGCTCCGCCCTTCCCATGGATGCGATGGTAGACCAACGGCGGTCGGGAGGGGAACCCGTGGTGGGGCTACGCGCCCTGGGATGGTGCGGGGAGGGCCCGCAGGACCAGAAACGTGAGGATGACGCTCACTACCACCTCCGGCAGCATGTACGATCCGTTGTACACCGCGGAATACAGCACGGGACTTGTGCCCTTGGGCGCGTACTGGGCGAAGAACACCACGCCACTCAGGAAGTGCGCGAGGAAACGGCCTGCTCCTCCCACCACCACCCCGAGCCAGGGGGTGTTGCGGACGAGGCCCGCGAGGCCGAGGGCGCCAAAGGCCACCGGGTAGTCCAGGAGGAACTGCGCCGGGTGCAAAAACACCGGCTCCAGGAGAAAGTTCACCAGGCCCACCACAACGCCTACCAGAACGCCCGTGCGTACACCCCAGCGCAGGGCCACGTAGAACACCGGCACCATGCTGCCCGCGGTGATGGACCCTCCCTGGGGCAACTGGTACACCTTCACCATCCCCAGCGCCGCGGACAGGGCCGCGGCGATGGCCGCCTCCGCCAGCTGCCGGGTGCTCCACCTCATGGCCTCCCCTCCGACGCGCGGTCTCTACCCACCCACCGGTACAGCGGGTTGCACGGCCCGATCCCCTTCCCCAAGGGTAACCCGGCCCGGATGGCCTCCGTCACAAACTCCTTCGCACGTCGAACAGCCTCCTGCACCCCGAGACCCCGGGCCAGGTGTGCGGCGATGGCCGCGGAGAGCACGCACCCGGTGCCGTGGGTGTGGGGCGAGGGCACCCGCTCTGCCCGCAGCTCCTCCCACTCCTCCCCGTCGTAGAAGACGTCCACGGCATCTCCCTGCAGGTGGCCGCCTTTCACCAGGACCGTCCGGGGGCCCAAGTCCCGCAGGGCCCGCGCCGCCTCCCGCATGCTCGGCAGGTCACGGATGGGGCGGCCCAGCAGCACCTCCGCCTCGGGCAGGTTGGGGGTCACGACCACAGCCAGCGGGAGGAGCCTGTCGCGCAGCGCCCGTTGCGCCTCGGGCCGCAACAGGGGTGCGCCACTTTTGGCCACCATGACCGGGTCCACCACCAGGTTGTGGATCCTGTGGTGACGCACCCGGTCAACCACCGACTCGATGATGGGCGCGCTGCTCAGCATGCCAGTCTTGGCGGCGTCCACCCCGATGTCGGCGGCCACCGCGTCGATCTGCGCCGCCACCATTTCAGGCGGCACCTCGTGCACCGCGAACACGCCTGTGGTGTTCTGCGCGGTGAGGGCGGTGATGGCGGTCATGCCAAAGGTCCCGAGGGCGGAGAAGGTCTTGAGATCCGCCTGAATCCCCGCCCCACCCCCGGAGTCAGAACCTGCGATGGTGAGCACCCTTGGAACACTCACCGCCTTCCACCTCCTCTCAAGGGAAGTGCCGCATCCACGGCCTGTCGCAACCGACGGGTGGCCTCCACCATGTCCTCCGCGTCCGCCACCGCGGAGATCACGGCCACCCCCGCAGCACCGGCCCGCACCACCTCCGCCGCGTTGTCCGGGGTGATCCCGCCGATCCCCACCACGGGGATTCGAACCGCACCGGCGATCCGGCTCAGACCTTCGAGCCCGATGGCCGCTCCCGCGTCGGGTTTCGTGCCCGTGGGGAACACCGGCCCCACCCCCACGTAGTCCGCGCCGTCCCGCTGCGCCTGCACCGCTTCCTCCACGGTACCCGCGGAGGCTCCGACGACCGCATGGGGACCCAAGATCCTCCGAGCGTCCCCCACGGCCAGGTCCTCCTCCCCCACGTGCACACCGTCCGCACCCGCGGCCAAAGCCACGTCGACCCGGTCGTTCACCACCACCGGGATCCCCTCGGGCCGGGCCAGCGCCACAAGGCGGCGCGCCGTTTCCACTAGGGATCGGGCCGACGCCTGCTTGTCCCGGAGCTGAAGGAGCGTCGCTCCGCCTGCCAGCGCCGCGCGCGCCACCTCCTCGTGGCTGCGTCCCCGGAAGCCCGCGTGGGTGATCACGTACACCCGCAGGTCAAGCGGCACCGCTCTGCACCTCCCGGGCCCGGACCCCTGCGCGCAGCTCTTCCGGCTGTACCTGCGCGAGCCGGTCCAAGAGCGCGGCGCGGAAGGACCCCGGACCCCGGCTTTCCAGGGCCGCCAGCTCCGCGGCGTAGCCGAAGTACGCGAGCCCCGCGGCCGCCGCAACCAGCGGATCCCCACCCACGGCGACGAAACACGCCAAAACCGCGGTGGCCATGCAGCCCGTGCCCACCACCTGGGTCAGCACGGGGTGCCCGTTGTCTACCGCCACAAACCGCACGCCGTCCGTGACCCAGTCCCGGCTCCCGGTCACCGCGGCCACCACCCCGTAGGTGCGCGCCACCGCCGCAGCCGCTTCCTCCGGCGGCCCGGCGACCTCGACCGATTCCACGCCGCGCAGCTGAGCCGGCCTGCCAACCAGGTGGCTCATCTCCGCGGGGTTAGCGCGTACCACGGTCACGCGTAGCTCGCGGAGGAGCCTTTCTGCGGCCTCGCGGCGCATGCGGCTCGTCCCCGCTCCCACTGGGTCCACAACCACCGGCACGGCCCGTTCGTTGGCGCGCCGCCCTGCGGCCCACATCGCCTGCAGCCGGTCCTGCTCTGGCGTGCCCAAATTCAGAACAAGGCACGAAGCCTGGCCGACCACCTCCTCCACTTCCTCGGCGGCCATGGCCATGACCGGGAGCGCGCCGGTCGCCCGGGTGGCATAGGCCACGTCGTTCACCGTAACCAGGTTCGTGATGTGGTGCACGAGCGGTTGCTCTCGGCGAAGCCTCCGGAGCAGTTCGCAAGCCTGTTCTGCCACAGATCCCGGCACGCTAGCGCCTCCGGGTGAGCAGGGCGTACAGCAGGAAGCTCACCACCAGGCTCGGCACCGAGCCCCCCAGCCACGGGAACTGCGCGCTGAGGGGGAAGGGGAGCTCCAACGCACCGAACAGGGTGGACAGAAGCGCCTTCCACCCCGGGATCTCCGTGGGTACGATCCACTGGTAGGTGGCGAAGCCCGCCAGCCAGGCGCCGAACCCACTCCACCGCAGACCGCGTGCCTGGGGTCCGTACAGGTCGTCGGGGCCCAGGCGGCGCCTGCGGATCACCAGGTAGTCGGCGGCCAGAACTCCGAACAGCGGAACGAAGAACGCACCGATCAAGAACAGGAAGGATTCGTACTGGACCAGGGGGACGGTGGCCGCCAGCACGGAGCACCCCACGCCCGTCGCCACCGCCAGCTGCCTCCGGTTGGCCTGTGGCCAGAGGTTCTGCAAAGACACCGACGTGCTGTAGATGTTGGCGAAGGCCTCGTCCGTCTCGTCCACCAACAGGATGGCCAGCGCGACGGCGCCCGCGGGAATGGCGAGCACCGCGGCCACCAGGTCCTCCGCCCGCAGGGCCAGCATGAACAGGGCTCCCAGCGCGTAGAACCACACGTTGGCCAGCCCGTAGCCCACCGCGGTTCCCCAGAAGGCACCCCGGGAGTTTGTGGCAAAGCGCGTGTAGTCCGCGCTCAATGGGATCCACGACACCGGCATGGCGACCACCAGGTCCACGCCCAGCCAGAAGGTCAGATCTCCGGTGCCGGGACGGGACCAGAGGCTCGAGAGGTCGAGCTGCGTGAGGGCGTACCAGGTCAGGTACAGGGTGGACGCCAGCACGAACCACACCGCGTACCTGCGCAGCCACCGCCGCACCACCACGATGGGCCCACCCACCGCCATGAGGGTGGTCAGCAGGCCGAAGAGGGCGACCCACGCGACAAAGTTGGAGGCGCCCAAGAGCCGCCGGCTGATGGCGTCCGCGCTGGTGGCGATGATCAGGATCTCGAAGGCCCCCCAACCGACGTTCTGAAGCACGTTCAAGGCGGTGGGCACGACCGATCCGCGGATCCCCAGCGGAGCCCGCAACAGGACCATGCTGGGAGCGCCCACCTCGCTCCCGATCCAGGCCGCCAGCCCCAGCAGGAGGTTTCCCACCGCGGCCCCCACCACGGTCGCCAGCAGGGCTTCGCGCAGACCCAAACCCGGCACCAGGAGCGCGCCTGCCACCAGCAGCAGAAGGCTCACCCCGAGGTTGAACCACAGGACGAACACCTCCGCCGC
>JBEQAH010000011.1:0-6942 GCA_041640435.1 bacterium
AGACCGGCAGGTGATCGCCGTGCAGCAGCCCCTCACAGCGCCGACCCGGCCTCCTCCCCGCAGGGCTCACCCCGCCGCACCATACACCGCTGTCGAAAGTGAGGTAAACCCATGCAGCCAACCGCCCTGATCCGACACCTGGCCCTCCCCACCGCCGCCACCCTCCTCCTCGCCGCCTGCGGCACCGGCGGCGGTGCCATCTCCCCAGGACCCTCCCCGTCCCCCGGCGCCGGTACCGTCAGCGTCCGCGTCGTCGACAACCGCGGCGCCCCGCTGCCCGCCTCCGGCTTCGCCTACCAGGACGGCGACGGCGCCTGACAGGCCCTCAACCCCGGTCAGTCCACCTACACGTTCAACGTGTCCAACTCCCGCTACGGCTTCTCCGTCCGCTGTCCGGACGGAGCCGCCCACACCTACCAGCTCACCACCGCCGACGGGACCTCGTGGTCTGTGGAGTGCGGGGACGCCCCCGACACCCGCACCGCCAGCTACCAGGTCAACTACGACGCCTCTGCGGTCGGGGGAGCGAGGGTGTTCCTGTACGACTCAACCTTTCCTTCCGGAAGTGCCCCGGGTGCGACGGGCACCGTCTCGATGCAGAACCGCCGTGCCGGCCGACAGGACCTCGTGCTCGAGGTCCGGGACGGCCAAACACCGTCCAACCAGGTAGCCCTCAAGGTCGTGCGCGACGTCAACGTGCCCCAGGGGAGCCCGTACTCCATCACCGTCACCTCATCGGACCGCGTCAACCCCGGGGGCCAGCGGGGCCAGGTGCAGGTGTCCGGGGCCCTGCCGCTGTCTCCCAATTTCCTCGTTTATTACGTGAGCCCCCTCGGGACACTCGCGTTCCCCGAAGTTGACTTCGCGCAGGCCGGCATTGTCTTCAACACACTCTCCGACCTGTCCGGGGGGCGCTACTTCGTGTGGGTCAACACCTGCTGCGTGTACAACAACGAGCTCGGGGGGCAGCTGTACTTCAAGCTGGACACCGCCACCAGCTACAACTTCAACCTGCCCCCCTGGTTCTCCGGCGTGTCCGGCACCCTCACTCCGCGTCCGCAGTTCAGCGGCCTGTCCTACACCGGGTTCCCCAACCTGCCCGTGAGGGTGTACCTCATGACACTCGACTGGACCGTGTCCGAAGGCGACACCGTGCTCTCCTTCTACTGGTCGGCGCTGGTCACCCCGAGCTGGCTGGGGTCGAACACGACCTACACGTTCCCGGACCTCTCGGGGCTCAACGGCTTCTCCGGCCTGCAGCCCCCCGCCACCGCCCGGTGGGGGGTCTACGCGGTGGCCGTCAACGTGGTAAGCGGCCAGAGCCTGAGGTGGGCCCGGCCGTTCACAGCGGCTGTCGTCTCCCGCGCCAGGGTCCGGGGCCAGCAGGTGCGGCGGTCTCAGCAGGAGATCAACATCCGCGGACTGGTCGAGGGTGGCGGAGCCTTCCGGTTGAGCGAGGGCGATTGAGGGAGACACGGGAGCGGGGCGCCACGCCGGGTGCAACTCCGTGTGTTGGCGCCCCACTTCCTTACTACCGCCCCGGGCCACCGGCACCCGCCGGAATCTGCCTCACGTCCTCCGGGCCCGGAGGACGTAGGGTTTGACGCAGGGGCACCAGCGAGCTCACCACTCCCTAAACGGCCCGCACCGTCCGCGCGTAGTAGTACAGGTGCTGCTGCGCCAGGCCGGCCAGGTCACCGAACCGGTCCACCGCCCACTCGCGGATCGTCCGTGGAGTCCTGCGGCGGCCGCGGAAGTACAGCTCGGTCACCGCGCGGTGTACCCACACGTCCACCGGGAACACCGCCCGGTGCCGCAGGCCGAACAGCAGCACGCAGTCCGCCACCTTCTCGCCAACGCCCGGCAGCTCCAGGAGTGCCAGCCGCGCCTGGTCGGTGGGCAGGTGCTGCAGGGCAACAAGGTCCACCTTCCCGGACGCCACCCGCCGCGCGGCCTCGCGGAGGTACGGGGCGCGGTAGCCGAGCAGGGCGTCCTCCAGAACCCGTCGGGGCGCGTCCGCCACGCGCTCCGGGCCCGGGAACGTCCACGCCACCGGAGGACGCCCGATCGGCTCGCCCAGCCTCCGGCACAGCTGGTCCACGCTCCGGCCGATCTTGGGGATGTTGTTGTTCTGCGAGATCAGAAACGTGGCCAGGACCTCCCAGGGGTCCTGTCTCAGGATGGAGATGCCGCGGGTCCAGGGCAGGACGCCCCGCAGGACCGGGTCCTGTGCCAGTGCGGCTTCCAGCGGAGCCAGCGGTCCCCAGCCCAGCAAATACCGCCGTATCCGTTCCGACGTGACCGGATCGCCGACCGCCGTGGCCCGTACGCCGCGGGGGCCGGCCCGAAGCTGCCACACGGAACGGCCCACCACCCCCTCCGCCACCCAGCCCCGCCAGACCCACCGGAAGGCCTGCCCGCTCTCAAGGGTACGGGCCAAGTGCAGCCCCGGAGCGCGTACGGTCACCGCGGCAACCCCACGGCCTCCACCATCCGGGAGGATCGCCCCAGCCGCCGGGGTGCCCGTGCAGCCGTCCCTCAGGAGCGGGGTGTCCACCCGGAAGCCGCCTCCCCCGCCGCCTCGCGCCAGCCCAGCCCGTCCACCACCAGCTGCGACCATGTCTCCATCCGGTCGTAGTGCTGCAAAGCCTCCGCCACGGAGACGAACCCGCCCTCCAGCACGCCCTCCTCCCGCACGCGCACCGGTCCCCGGGTCAGGACCTCGTACACGAGCCCGAAGTGCACAGCGCTCACCGGGTTGCGCTCGTCGTTGAGGACTCCCACCCAACGGGCAGTCCACGGCGCGGTCAGCTCCAGCTCCTCCTCGAGCTCCCGTGCCAGTCCCGCCTCCACGGGGTCGCCCCCGCCCACGTCCGCGCGGTGGATGTGACCGCCCACGCCGACAGAGTACAGGTGGTGCAGCCGGACCTCGCTGCCCTGTGCCAGGCGCCGGAATAGGAACACCCGGTCGTCCCACCGCACCACGAGGTACGGGATCACCTGCTTCAGACTTAAGTCCTCCTCCACGTCACCCCGGCGCCGGTAGAAGCCCCGGGCCCGGATGGTGTGCAGGTACACCTCCTCCGGCGGCCGCAGTCCGGTGAAGGCCCCCTGCCGGAGCAGCTCGCGTCGAGGCACCACCAGCACTTCCTCGTCCATCTTCCCCATCTCACGCACCTCCTCGCCCGCCCTCCGCGCGGGCCCGCGCCAGCGCTTCTGCCGCCACCCGCGCAGAGCCTGCAAGCCCGCCCGACACCACCAGGGTGAGGGCCTCGTCCACGCTGATGGGCACCGGGACCGTCTGCTCCTCAGGGACCAGCATCAAAAACCCCGTGGTGGGGTTGGGGGAGCTGACCACGAACACCTTGAGGATCGAACCTGCCGCCGTGGGCTCCTCGCCGGTCACGAAAGCCAGGGCGTACGCGCCCCGCCGCGGCCACTCCACCAACACCACGCGCCGGAACGGCGCCTGGCGGCCGCCCAGCACCACCTCCACCACCTGCTTGGTGCCGCCGTAGATGGTCCGCAACAGCGGCGTGCGGAACAGCACGCTCTCCACCGCCTGCACCGCGGCCCGGCCCAGCCAGGTGTTCACGACCAGACCCACCAGCAGGATGACCACCAGCCCGCCCACCAGTCCCGCGCCCGGCGGGGCGTTGCCGAACAGGAGGTGGAACAGCGGCTGCAGCACGCTGTCCAGCACGCGAAACACCCAGCGCAGGAACGCAAAGGTGACCAGGATGGGAACGGTCACCAACAGCCCGCGGATCAGGAGTCCCCGGAGTACGGCCATTGGGGGAGCCGGTGGGAGCGTCGGGTCAGGGCCCGGGCCAAGGCGTGAGAGCCCGCCGGGGTGGTGAGCAACAGGAACAGCAGGACCGCCACCTCCTGCCAGCCTCCTCCGTGGTGCAGCAGGGAGCCCAGAAGGGCGCCGGCGGCGCCGAAGGTGGTCACCTTGCCCGCCACGTGCATCCGGCTCAGGGTGTCCCGGTACCGCACCATCCCCACTCCGGCCACGAAGGAGAACGCTGCGCCCAGCAGGAGCAACAGGCCGCTCAGGTCACGCAAGGGGACCTCCCCGGGACACGAACCGCGCGGCGGCCACGGTACCCACGAAAGCCAGGGCCGCCAGGACCACCGCCACGTCCACGTAGTCCCGCGTGTCCCACAGCACGCCCACCGTCAGCACCACGTTCAGGAGCACCATGGCGAGGGCGTCCGCGGCCACCACCCGGTCCACGAACCCCGGGCCTGCGGCCATCCGCACCGCGCACAGTGCCCCCGCGCACGCCAGCAGCGCCAGGGCCAGCGCGATCACTCGAACACCTCCGCCACCACGCGCTCCAGCCTCTGTTGGATCTCCGCCACCGCCGCCGCCTCCTCCTCCAGGTCGAAGACGTGCACGAGCAGGCTCGTCCGGTCCGGGGCCACGTCCACGGTCAGGGTGCCGGGGGTCAGGGTGATGAGGTTGGCCAGGGCCGTCACCGCCGCGTCCCGCCGGACCCGGATGGGGACCCGGACGAACCGCGGCCGGTTGGACCGTGTGGGGTTCAGCACGAGGGCCGCCAGGCGGACGTTGGCCCGCGCGATCTCCCACGCACCGACCGCCACCAGGCGCAGGGCCGCCCACACCCGCCTCACGTCAACGCCCCTCCAGCACCGCCCGCGCGTACGCGACGGGGTCCGCCAGCCGGTGCGCGGCCTCCGTGGTCAGGTCCAGCAGCCAGGCTCCCCCCAGTCCCCACACCACCGTGAGGACCGCCACGCCTGCCACGGCGGCGTAGTGCAGCCCCGGGATAGGCGCCCGCTCGGGCGGGGGCCCCCAGAAGGCGCCCGTGAAGATCTTGGTCATGGACAGCAGGGTGAGCAGGCTCACCACCAGGCTCGCCGCCACCGCGACGGATTGGCCGACCTGGAACCCCGCCTGCATCACGAACACCTTGGCCCAGAACCCGCTGAAGGGTGGAATCCCGGCCAAGGACAGGGCGGGGATCGCGAAGGACAGGGCCAAGAGGGGGTGGGCGTGGGCCAGGCCGGAAAGCGCCTTCAACGCGCCCGTCCCGTACGCGGCCTCCACCGCGGCTCCCACGAGCAGCAAGGCCGTCTTCACCCCGATGTGGTGCAGCACGTAGAAGATGCCCGCCGCCCACGCCGGGGGAGTTCCCAGGGCCAGCCCCAGCACCATGTACCCGATCTGGCTCACGATGTGGAAGGACAGGATCCGCCGCACCTCCTCCTGGGCCAGGGCGCCGAGGACTCCGAAGACCATGGTGAGGACCGCCACCGCCACCAGGGTCGGGTCCGGACCCCGCAGCGGCTGCAGCGTGGTGAACAGCCGGTACAGGGCGTACACGCCCACCTTGGTCAGCATGCCGCCGAAGTAGGCCGCCACGGGCCCCGGCGGCAGCGCGTACGCATGGGGCAACCACGCGTACAGGGGGAAGACCGCTGCTTTGACCCCGAAGGCCACCGCCAGCAGGAACACCGCGGGCCGGACCAGGCCGGGGGACGCCGTGGGGATGGTGCGAGAGAGGTCGGCCATGTTCACGCTGCCCACCGCCGCGTACAGCAGCGCCACCCCCACGAGGAACACGGTGGAGGCCACCAGGTTGATGGCCACGTAGGTGAAGGCCTCCCGGGCCTGGCGCCGGGTGCTGCCCAGGGTCAGGAGGAAGTACGAGGCCACCAGCAGCACCTCGAAGAAGACGTACAGGTTGAACAGGTCTCCGGTGAGGAAGGCCCCGTTCATCCCCGCCAGCATGAGGTGCCAGCCCGTGTGGAAGAAGCCGTCCAGGCGGGGATGGGGTTGCGCCAGCAGGCCCAGGAGGGTGCACAGGGCCACCCAGCTCCCGATGGCCGCCATCAGCGCGCCCAGCAGGTCCACCGCGAACACGATCCCGTACGGCGCGGGCCACCCGCCGAACCGGAGGACCACGACCCCGTGGTCGCGGGCCAGCACCACCAGCCACCCGCTGGCCGCCACGCCCGCCGCGGCTCCCAGCACGCTGGCCGTCCACCGCCACCGGCGCGCCTGCACGGACACGCACACGAGGCCCGTGACCAGCGGGATCACCACCGGCGCCACCGCGGCGTTCACGGCTCGTCCTCCTCCAGGGCGTGCATGCGGTAGCCCAGGGCCAGCAGGAAGGCGGTGACCCCGAAGCCGATGACGATGGCGGTCAGGATCAGCGCCTGGGGCAGCGGGTCCGCCCGCGGCTCCGGGTTGGCCAGAAGGGGCGCGTGCCGCCCGCCCAGGCCACCGGACAGCAGCACCATGAGGTTGGCGCCGTGTGCCATCAGGCCGAGCCCGATCACCTGCCGCAGGATGCGCTGGCCCAGCAGCAGCCAGGTCCCCGCCCCGAACAACAGGCCCACGAGCAGGGCCAGCAGCGCGTTCACGGCTCCCCGGCCTCCCACAGGGTCCGGATGGCCGCGAGGGTCGCGGAGACCACCACCACGAACACCCCGAGGTCGAAGAACAGGGACGTCACCAGCTTCACCGGGCCCACGTGCAAGATGGTGTGGGTCAGGAACGCCCGGCCGAACACCACCGCGCCGATCCCCGTGGCCGCGGAGATACCCACCCCCGCCGCCACGCCCCGCTCCCAGCCCCGCGCCCTCGGCGGCCCGAACGCCAGCCACCCCAGCACCACCGCCAGGGCGGTCACCAACCCGCCCACGAATCCCCCGCCCGGTGCTTCGTGGCCCACCAGCAGGAGCCGCACCCCGTACAGCACCACAAGCGGGGTCACCGCCCGCGCCACGGTCCGCAGGACCACGGTGCCGTTCACCGGGGCCTCCTCGCCAGGGCCAGCACGCCCAGGGCGGCGATGCCCAGGACCGTGATCTCCCCGAGGGTGTCCAGGCCGCGGAAGTCCACCACCACCAGGTTCACCAGGTTCGTCCCGCCCGCGCGCTCCGCGTGGTGGGCGAAGAACTCCG
>JBEQAH010000011.1:6952-18470 GCA_041640435.1 bacterium
CGGTGATGACCAGCACCCCGGCCTCCAGCCCCCGCACCACCGCCTGAAGCTGGACCGGATCCAGCTCGAGCCCTTCCCGGCGGGCCGCCTCCTGCACCTCCATCTCCGTCAGGCCCAGCGGGAGGCTCCCGGCCGGGCCGCCCTCACCGGGGCGGGCGGCCCGGCCGCGGCCTGGTACGCGAGCCCTGCGGCCACCGCCCCCACCAGCAGCGCCGCCACCAAGTCCACCGCCGCCAGCGGGTGGCGGTCGGGGACGTCCGGGGCGAGCATGTGCGTCACCACCGCGAGGAACAGGACCAGGGTGACCGTCTCCACCAGCATCTGGGTCAAGGCCAGGTCCGGAGCCCTCAGGCCCATGAACAAAAACACCACGCTGTACCCCACCGCCCCCAGGGACACCACCGCGGCCACCAGGCTCCGGCTGAGGACCGTCACCAGCACCGCCCCCGCCCCGATGACCACGAAGGCGGCCTCAAATCCCACGGGGCCCGCCGCGGGCCACCGGCCGTGCACCGCGAGCGGCAGGCCCGCACCCACCGCGGCCACGCCCAGGACCACCACCAGGTAGTCCCGCAGCCGCCCCGTGAGGGTGAACTGTGTGAGGGCCTCCGCGGATCTCATGAGCGCCGCCTGCAGGCCGTCGAAGACCCGCTCCCCGGTCCACCGGACCTCCGGCCAGCGGCGCGTCCCCGCGAGCCAGCCCACCCCCGCGCCTGCAACCGCCAAGGCCACCGCGGGCGATACCTTGGCGAGTGCGAAGCTCGGCCACACGTTGTGGGCGGCGCCCAGCCACCCGACCACCGCCTCGGGTAGCGCCCTCCACGTCCCGAACAGCACGCACAGCGCCGCGAGCGGCACCGCCGGGGCCCACAGCCCCGCGGGTTCGTGTCGCTCGGACACCTCGGGGCGGCCGAAGAACACCCCCAAAAACCGCACTCCGAACGCCGCCGTGGCCACCGCTCCGGCCCACAGCCAGCCTTCCAGCCCGTGCCCAAGGGCCTTGGCCGCCACGTCCTTCGCCACGAACCCGCCGCTGCCCGGCAGGGCGGCCAGGGAGAAGACGCTGACCGCGGCCACCGCGGCGGTGGCCGGCATCGCGCGGCCCAGCCCCCTCAGCCGCCGGATGCTGCGGCTCCCGGTTTCGTGCTCCACCGCTCCCGCCACCAGGAACAGGCTCCCCTTGTACGCGGCGTGGTTCAGCAGGTACAGGACCGCGGCGTCACGGCCCAGCTCCGTGCCCGATCCCGCCAGCGCGGTCGCCAGCCCCAGGGCGCTGACGGTACCGTACGCCAGCAGCGCCTTCAGGTCGTCCTGCAGCACCGCCACCACGGCGCCGAACAGAAACGTCACGAGCCCCACCGGCAGCACCCACGCGCGCCACAGGTCGGTGCCGCCCAGAACCGGCAGCAGGCGCAGCAGCAGGAACACCCCGGCTTTCACCATGGTGGCGGAGTGCAGGTACGCGCTCACGGGGGTCGGTGCCACCATGGCGCCGGGGAGCCAGAAGTGCACGGGGAGCTGGGCCGACTTGGTGAAGGCACCCGCCAGCACCAAGCCCAGCACCCAGGGGTACCGCGGGGAGGCTTGCACCGTCTGGGGGTTCAGGCCCGAAATCTGGAAGGTCCCCGCGTCCACGCCCAGCAGGACGAACCCCGCCAGCATGGCCAGGCCTCCCAGCACCGTGACCACCAGGGCCCGCACCGACGCCTGCCGTGCCTCCCACCGCTCGTCGTGGAAGCCGATGAGGAAAAAGGAAGCGAGGGAAGTGCCTTCCCAGAACACGTACAGGGCCAGGAGGTCGTCCGCCAGCACCAGCCCCAGCATGCTGCCCGTGAACAGCAGGAGGAACGCGAAGAAGGAAGGCGCCCGGCGCTCGTGCTCCAGGTAGGCCCGGGCGTAGAGCACGATCAGCACCCCGACTCCGGCCACCAGCAGCGCGAACAGCGCGCTCAGGCCGTCCGCCCGGAGCCGGTAGCCGACGCCCAGGGCGGGGAACCACCCGAGCCCCGCGCCCACGGGCGCCCCGGCGAACGCCGAGCCGGCCGCCGGCAGCAGGCCCAAAAGGACCACTAGACAGGCTCCGAGGGCCACCCGCCAGGACGCGCGCCCACAGGCCGCGGCGCACGGCGCCGCCAGCACGGGGACCAGGGGGATCCCCAACAGGAGCAAGTCCATCGTCGCTGGAAGAAGGCAAGCAGCCCGAGCCCAGCCTACCGGCCGGGGAGGCAGCCGTCAAACCGCTGGCGCCGGGTTGACCCGCGGTGCTAAAATCGCCCTAAACCCGAGGATCGGGACGAGTACGCGGGAAGGGCACTTTCAGAGAGCCGCGAGGTCGGTGGGAGCGCGGTAGTTGCTCGCCCGCGGAATGGACCCGGGAGGGGCGGTCCGAACGCCGACGGAGGTCGGTCCAGTAGGCGCCGACGGGGTGCCGGCTCCCGTTGCAGCACAGCCGGCGGAATCGGACGAAGAGTCCCGTTCCGAGAGGGCCGCAGGTGGAAGTGGGCCTGCGGAAGTCGGGTGGTACCGCGCGAGGTCTGTTGGCCTCCCGTCCCGAGGGGCGGGAGGCCTTGCTTTTGCGCCGAGGAGGGATGAGCGGTGATCGTGGTCCTGAGCAACTCGTGCACGCCCGAGCAGCAGGAGGCGGTGCTGCAGCGCATCCGCGACGCGGGCCTGGTGCCCCACGTCTCCCAGGGGGTCCTGCGCACCGTGGTCGGGGTCATCGGGGACGACCGCACCAAAGAGCAGCTGCGCACCATGCTGGAGGCCATGGAGGGCGTGGAGCGCGTGGTCAAGGTCCTCCAGCCGTACAAGCTGGTCAGCCGGGAGTTCCAGCCCCAGACCACGGTGGTGGAGGTGAGGGGGGTCCGCATCGGCGGGCCGGAGGTGGTGGTGATCGCCGGACCCTGCTCGGTGGAAAGCCGCGACCAGATCCTGCAGGCCGCGCAGGCGGTCAAGGACGCGGGCGCGGTCATGCTCCGGGGCGGCGCGTTCAAGCCCCGCACCTCCCCGTACTCCTTCCAGGGCCTGGAAGAAGAAGGCCTGAAGCTGCTGGCGGAGGCCCGGCAGGCCACGGGGCTGCCGGTGGTCACCGAGGTCATGGACGCCCGCCAGCTGGACCTGGTGCTGCGCTACGCGGACATGGTCCAGATCGGGGCCCGCAACATGCAGAACTACACCCTGCTGCGGGAAGTGGGGCGGGCTTGCTGCCCGGTGCTGCTCAAGCGGGGCCCCGCGGCCACCCTGGAAGAGACCCTCCTGGCGGCGGAGTACATCCTGTCCGAGGGCAACCCTCACGTGGTCTTGTGCGAGCGTGGCCTGCGCAGCTTCGACAACCACACCCGCTTCCTGCTGGACATCAGCGCGGTCCCCGTGCTGCAGCGCCTCAGCCACCTGCCCGTGCTGGTGGACCCCAGCCAGGCCGCGGGCAAGCGGCAGTGGGTCCCGCCCCTGGCCCGGGCCGCGGTGGCCGCGGGCGCGGACGGCCTGCTGGTGGAAGTGCACCCCGACCCCGAACGGGCCTTAAGCGACGGCCCCCAGCAGCTGCGCCCCCAGGAGTTCGCCCAGCTCGTCTCCGACCTGCGCCGCGTGGCCGAGGCCGTGAACCGCCGGCTGAGTGCTGTCCCGGTGGCCGCGGGGTGACGCCGGTGCGGTTCGACTGCGTGGCCATCGTGGGCACGGGCCTCATCGGCGGGGCCCTGGGGATGGCCCTGCGGCAGGCGGGGGTCGTGGGGCAGGTGCTGGCCAGCGACACCGACCCCCGCGCGGCCCGCCGGGCGGTGGAGCGGGGTGCCGCGGACGTGGCCGTGGAAGACCCCCGGGCCCTGCGGGCCGCCCAGCTGGTGGTGGTGGCCACGCCCCTCGAGCACATCGCGCGGACCTGCCTCGCGCTCCAGCCCCACCTGGACCCGCAAGCCATCGTCACGGACACGGGGAGCGTGAAGGCGCCCGTGGTGCGCGCGGTGGAGCGGTCCGCGTACGCCCTCCGCTTCGTCGGGGGACACCCCATGGCGGGCAGCGAAGGGCAGGGCATCGACGACGCCGACCCTGCCTTCCTCCGCGGCCGGCCGTACCTGCTCACCCCCACGGGGTTCACCGACCGGGAGGCGGTGGCCGCCCTGGCCGAACTGGTCCGCGAGATCGGCATGGTGCCCGTGGTGATGCAGCCCGAGGTGCACGACCGGCTGGTGGCGTTGGTCAGCCACCTGCCGTACCTGTTGGCCTGCGCGGCGGTGCTCGCGGCCGCCTCGGAGCCCGAGTCCTTGCAGGTGGGCGGGCCCACGTTCCAGGAGCTCAGCCGCCTGGCCCGCAACCCCACGTCCATGTGGGACCAGATCGCGCGCCTCAACCAGGAGGAGATCCTGCGGGCGGTGCAGCTGTTCCGCTCGGAGCTGGATCGCCTCGAGCGGTCCCTGCAGGCCGGCCAGGTCCGGCCGGTGCTGGAACGGGCACGGGAGGTCGCACAGCGCGCGGGAGGGAGGAAGCCTTGAGGGCCGCCTCGGTGCTGGAGCTGCGCCCGGGACCCCGGGCCTACGAGTCGCGGCTGCGGGAGGGCAACCTCGTCCCCGTGTCGTGCGAGGTGGTGGCGGACCTGGAAACGCCCATCTCGGCCTTTCTGAAGCTCCGCGACCTGCCCCACGCGTTCTTGCTGGAGAGCGTGGAGGGGGGTGAGCGGCTGGCCCGCTACTCGTTCCTCGGCGCCGCCCCGCGCTGGGTGGTCACCTACCGGGACGGGCAGGTGCGCGTGGGCGACCGCGTGCGAGCCGGGCCCCTGCTGCCCCAGCTACGGGAACTCTTGCGGCCCTACCGGCCCGTGCGGGACCCGGAGCTCCCGCGGTTCATCGGCGGCCTGGTGGGCTACCTGGGCTACGACCTGGTCCGGGACTGGGAGCGCCTGCCGCACCGCCCGCCGGACGACCTGGGGATCCCCACCGCGGAACTCGGCCTGTACGACACCGTGGTCTGCTTCGACCACGTGCGGCGCCGGATGTGCGTGGTCGCCTGTGCGTTCGCGGAGGAGGGGGCGGAGGCCGCGTACCGCGACGCCCGCGAGCGCATCGAACGCACCCTGCAACGGCTCCAGCGGCCCCTGGAGCCTCCCGCGCCGCCTGCACCGGTACCGGCCGGCCCCGTGCGGTCCAACATGGCCCGCGAGGCGTTCCTGGACAAGGTCGCACACTGCAAGCGGTACATCCGCGCGGGGGACATCTTCCAGGTCATCCTCTCCCAGCGGTTCGCCGCGCCCGTGGGCCACCTGGACCCCTTCCGCCTGTACCGGGCGGCCCGCGTCATCAACCCCTCGCCCTTCCTGTTCTACCTGGACTTCCAGGGGGCGCGGCTGGCCGGCTCTTCGCCGGAGCTGCTGGTCCGCCTGGAGGACGGCCAGGTGTGGGTCCGCCCCATCGCGGGCACCCGACCCCGGGGACGCACGCCCGAGGAGGACGCCGCTCTCGAGTCGGAGCTGCGCGCCAGCGAGAAGGAGCGCGCGGAGCACGTGATGCTGGTGGACCTGGCCCGCAACGACGTGGGGCGGGTGTGCCGGTACGGGACGGTGCAGGCCACCGAGCTGATGGTGGTGGAGCGCTACTCCCACGTGATGCACATGGTCAGCACCGTCCGCGGGGAGCTCCAGCCCGGCCGGGACGCCTTCCACGTGCTGGAGGCCACCTTCCCCCACGGGACGGTCACCGGGGCTCCCAAGGTGCGCGCCATGGAGATCATCGACGAGCTGGAGCCCGTGGCGCGGGGGCCGTACGCGGGCGCGGTGGGCTACGTGGGCTTCGACGGGGCCATGGACACCTGCATCGTCATCCGGACCCTGGTGGTGAAGGACGGGGTGGCGTACGTGCAGGCAGGCGCGGGGATCGTGGCGGACTCGGACCCCGCAGCCGAGTACGAGGAGACGGTGAACAAGGCGCAGGCGCTGGTGCGGGCGGTGGAGCTGGCCGCCTCGCGGGCCCTGGTGTGAGGAGGGGTCGCGGTGATCGTGGTGGTGGACAACTACGACTCGTTCACCTACAACCTCGTCCAGTACCTCGGGGAGCTGGGCGCGGAGGTGGAGGTGTACCGCAACGACGCGGTCACCGCCTCCGACATCGCCGCCCGCGGCCCCGAGGCGGTGGTGATCTCCCCCGGCCCGTGCACGCCCCGGGAGGCGGGCGTGTCCAACGACGTGTTGCGGGAGCTCAGCCACCGGGTCCCCGTCCTGGGGGTGTGTCTCGGCCACCAGTGCATCGGCGAGGCCTTCGGCGGCCGCGTGGTGCTCGCACCCCGGGAGGTCCACGGCAAGACCAGCGAGGTGTGGCACGACGGCCGGACGGTGTTCGCGGGGCTTCCGAACCCCTTCCGCGCCACCCGCTACCACTCCCTGGTGGTGGATCCCCACAGCCTGCCGCCGGAGCTGGAGGTGTCCGCCCGCAGCCCCGACGGGCTGGTGATGGGGCTGCGCCACCGCCACCGGCCCGTGGAGGGGGTGCAGTTCCACCCGGAGTCGGTCCTCACGGAGCACGGCAAGGACCTGCTGCGCAACTTCCTGCGCCTGGTCCGGCTCTGGCACGCCACGGGCCGCTGGGCGGACCTCGCAGAGGAGGTGGTGGGATGATCCGCGAGGCCATCGCGAAGATCGTGGACGGCGGCTCCCTCAGCTCGGAGGAGGCCACCACGGTCATGGGCGAGATCATGGACGGGCAGGCCACGCCCGCGCAGATCGGTGCTTTGGTCACGGCCCTGCGCATGAAGGGAGAGACCCCGGAGGAGATCGCGGGGTTCGCCGTGGCCATGCGCCAGCGGGCCCACCGGATCCAGCCGCAGGTCCCCGTGTTCGTGGACGTGGTGGGAACCGGAGGGGACCGCTCCGGCACCTTCAACATCTCCACGGTAGCCGCCTTCGTGGTGGCCGGGGCCGGCGTCCCCGTGGCCAAGCACAACAACCGGGCCGTGAGCAGCCGCTGCGGCAGCGCGGACCTGCTCGAGGCCCTGGGTGTGCCTGCGGACGTGGAGCCCGACCGCGCGCGGCGCGCCATCGAGGAGGTGGGGATCGGCTTTCTGTTCGCGCCGCGGTTCCACCCGGCCATGCGCCACGCGGCGGGACCGCGGCGGGAGATCGGCATCCGCACGGTGTTCAACGTCCTCGGGCCCCTGACCAACCCCGCGGGCGCCCGCCACCAAGTGGTGGGCGTGTACCACCCGGACCTGGTAGAGCCCATGGCTCACGTCCTGAGCCAGCTCGGAGCTGCCCACGCCTTCGTGGTGCACGGAGACGGTATGGACGAACTCTCGCCCAGCGGGCCCTCCCTTGTGGCGGAGGTTCAGGACGGGAGCGTGCGGACCTTCGCCGTGGCGCCGGAAGACGCAGGGCTCCCCCGGCATCCTGCGCAGGCCGTGCGGGGGGCGGACGCGGAGGAGAACGCGCGGCTGGCGCTGGCGGTGCTCTCGGGCGAGCCGGGACCCCACCGAGACGTGGTGGTGCTGAACGCCGCGGCGGCCCTCCTGGCCGCCGGCGCTTGCTCGGACCTCCGGGAGGCAGCCGTCTGGGCCGCGGAGAGCATCGACCGGGGTGCGGCCTACGGGAAGTTCCTGGAGCTGCGCGCCTTCCTGCGGGGTGCGGCGTGACGGTCCTGGAGGAGATCGCGGCGCACAAGCGGGCGGAGCTGGACACCCTCCGGCGCTCGGTGCCGGACCACGTGGTGGCGGAGCGGGCTCGCTTCGCGCCTCCCGCCCGCCCCTTCGCCGGGGCGCTCCGGCGTCCGGGGTTGAGCGTGGTGGCGGAGGTCAAGGCCGCCTCCCCGTCTGCGGGCATCTTGCGCGAGCATCTCAACCCCGCGGAGCTGGCCCGGGCGTACGCGCAGGGAGGGGCGCGGGGGCTTTCGATCCTTACCGACCGGCGCTTCTTCCGCGGTTCACCGGAGCACCTACAGGCGGCGCGGGAGGCGGTGGCCCTGCCGGTCCTCCGCAAGGACTTCACCCTGGACGCCTACCACGTGTACGAAGCCCGGGCGCTCGGCGCAGACGCGGTCTTGCTCCTGGCGAGCCTCCTGTCCGAACGACAGCTGAGCTCCTTGCGCGCTCTTGTCGAGGCGCTCGGCATGGAGGCTTTGGTGGAGGTCCACACCGAGGGGGAGCTGGACCGGGCCCTGGGGAGCGGCGCGCGCCTGGTGGGGATCAACAACCGCGACCTGCGAACCTTCCGGGTAGACCTGACCACCACCGAGCGGTTGCGTCCCCGCATCCCCGACGGCGTGCTCGTGCTGAGCGAGAGCGGAATCGAGACCCCGGAGGACGTCCGCCGGCTGTGGGACGCGGGGGTGCAAGCGGTGCTGGTGGGCACGGCGCTGGTCCGCAGCCCCGACCCCGCGGGGAAGCTCCAGGAGCTCATCGCGGCGGTTGAAGGAGGGAGAGCATGGAACGGCTGAAGTCTCAAGCGGAAGCCAGGACGGGGGCACCTCCTGTCCCCCGGGTGTTCTCCGGGATCCAGCCCACGGGGCTGATCCACCTGGGGAACTACGTGGGCGCGCTGCGGCAGTGGGCGGAGCTCCAACGCGAGTACGAGTCGTACTTCTGCATCGTGGACCTGCACGCCATCACCGTGCCGTACGATCCCCGGGAGATGCCGCAGCGCGTGCTGGAGGCTGCCGCCGCGAACCTGGCGGCGGGGATCGACCCCGAGCGGTCGGTGCTGTTCGTCCAGTCCCACGTCCCCGAGCACACGGAGCTCATGTGGTTGCTGAACACCATCACCCCCGTGGGACAGCTGGAACGCATGACCCAGTACAAGGAGAAAGCCCGGCGGGCCAAGCACGGGGTGATGGCGGGACTCCTGAACTACCCCGTGCTGCAGGCCGCGGACGTGCTGCTGTACAAGGCCTCCCTGGTGCCCGTGGGCGAGGACCAGCTGCAACACATCGAGCTCATGCGCGACATCGCCGAGCGCTTCAACCGCACCTTCGGGGAGACCTTCCCCCTGCCCGAGGCCCGGCTGTCCAGAGGCGCCCGGATCATGGCCCTGAACGATCCCACGAAGAAAATGAGCAAAAGCGTACCCGGTAGCTACATCGCCCTCACGGAAGATCCGGACGAGATCCGGCGAAAGGTCCGCGCCGCGGTGACGGACCCGGGCCCGCCCGAGCGTGGCGCACGGCTTGAGGAGGCGAGCCCTGGGGTGGCCAATCTGTTCACCCTCCTGGAGGTGTTCGCGCCGGACGCCTACCCCCGCTTTGCCGAAGCGTACACCGAGGGCACGATCCGCTACAGCGAGCTCAAGCAGGTGCTGGCCGACGCGCTGGTGGAGGCGCTGCGCCCCATCCGCGAACGCTACCGCTACCTGGTGTCGCGGCCGCATGAGGTGTGGGAGATCTTGCGGGCCGGGGCCGACCGCGCCAGGCCGGTGGCGGCGGCCACCATGGACGAGGTGCGCCGCCGGATGGGCCTCCGGGGAGACGGGGGATGACGCGCGTGAAGATCTGCGGCGTCTGCACGGAGGCAGCAGCCCGGGCTGCTGCGGAAGCCGGAGCGGACGCGGTGGGCTTTGTCTTTTACCCCCCCAGCCCCAGGTTCCTCAGCCCGCAGCGCGCTCGGGAGATCGCCCGGGTGCTGCCGCCCTTCGTGGTCCGGGTGGGCGTGTTCGTCAACGCGCCGCCCGTGGTGGTGGAGGAGGTGGCGGAGCGGGCGGGGGTAGACGTCGTCCAGCTCCACGGGGACGAGCCGCCGGAGGTGTGCGCGCGGGTGCGGCGCCGGGTGGTGAAGGCTGTGCGGGTCCGCAGCCCGCAGGACGTGGAGGCCGCCTGTCAGTACCCGGTGGACGCTCTGCTGCTGGATACCTACGTGCCCGACCGCTACGGAGGCACTGGCCAGCGCTTCGACTGGTCTGCCGTGCGGTCCGTGGACAGGCCCGTGATCCTCTCCGGCGGGCTCACCCCCGAGAACGTGGCCGAGGCGGTGGTGCGCATCCGGCCGTACGGGGTGGACGTGAGCACCGGTGTGGAGACCGACGGCCAGAAGGACCCCCGCAAGATCGAAGCCTTCGTGCGCGCGGTGCGGGAGGCAGACGCGCGGTTGCGGGAGGTGCGGGCGTGAGGACCGTGCTCCCCGACGCCCGCGGCCGGTTCGGGCCCTTCGGAGGCCGCTACGTGCCGGAGACGCTGGTGTACGCCCTGGAGGAGCTGGAGGAGGCGTACGCCCGCCTCGCCCAGGAGGTTTCCTTCCAGGCGGAGCTCCATGCGCTGCTGCGCGACTACGCGGGACGGCCCACGCCCCTGTACCTGGCCCGGCGGCTGTCCGAGGAGCTCGGCGCCCGCGTGTACCTCAAGCGGGAGGACCTGCTGCACACGGGCGCGCACAAGATCAACAACGCCCTCGGCCAGGTGCTGCTGGCCCGGCGCATGGGCAAGCGGCGGGTGATCGCGGAGACGGGCGCGGGTCAACACGGCGTGGCCACCGCCACCGCCGCCGCCATGTTTGGACTACCGTGCGACGTGTACATGGGGCGGGAGGACGTGGAGCGCCAAGCGCTCAACGTGTACCGCATGGAACTTTTGGGTGCGCGGGTGATCCCCGTGGACGCGGGCAGCCGCACCCTCAAGGACGCCATCAACGAGGCGTTGCGGGACTGGGTGACGAACGTCCGGGACACCTTCTACGTAATCGGCTCCGTGGTCGGCCCCCACCCCTACCCCCGGATCGTGCGGGACTTCCAGGCCGTCATCGGGCGGGAAGCGCGTGCCCAGATCCTGGAGCGAGAGGGCCGGTTGCCGGACGCCGTGGTGGCCTGCGTGGGTGGTGGGAGCAACGCCATGGGTTTGTTCACCGCCTTCCTGGAGGACTCCGGGGTGCGCCTCGTGGGGGTGGAGGCTGCTGGCCGGGGGCTGGAGACAGGCCAGCACGCCGCAAGCCTCACCGCCGGGAGCCCCGGCGTCCTGCACGGCGCCTACACGTACCTGCTCCAGGACGAGGCGGGGTGTGTGCTCCCCACGCACTCGGTGTCCGCAGGCCTGGACTACCCCGGGGTGGGTCCGGAGCACGCCTATCTGAAGGAAAGCGGCAGGGCTGAGTACCTGGCCGTGACCGACGAGGAAGCCTTGGAGGCCTTCCACCGACTCGCCCGGTGGGAGGGGATCCTGCCAGCCCTGGAGCCAGCGCACGCTTTGGCTGCCCTCCCAGCGGTGCGCGCCCGGCTGGGACCGGATCCGGTGGTGCTGGTGGGCCTGTCCGGCCGGGGGGACAAGGACGTGGAGGTCGTGCGCAGCCTCGGGGGGATCCGGTGAGCCGCTTGCGGGCCTTGTTCCAGCGCGTCCGCAGGGAAAGGAGGCCTGCCCTCATGCCCTTCCTGGAGGCGGGGGATCCGGAACCCCGGGCCCTGCAGGACATGGTGCCCGCCTTGGTCGAGGCAGGTGCCGAAGCGCTGGAGCTCGGGGTTCCCTTCTCCGACCCGGTCGCGGACGGGCCGGTCCTTCAGCGGGCCGCGGAGCGCGCCTTGTCTCGAGGCGTGCGGCTTGCGGACGTGCTCGCACTCATTCAAAGGCTCCGG
>JBEQAH010000012.1:0-3859 GCA_041640435.1 bacterium
ACCCCCGCGGTGACCATGGTGGCCGCGTGGATGAGAGCGGAAACCGGGGTGGGTCCCTCCATCGCGTCCGGAAGCCACGTGTAGAGGGGAAGCTGGGCGGACTTCCCCGTGGCACCGAAGAAAAGGAGAAGGGTGGCCGTGGCGAGCGCCGGGTGACCCCGCAGGCTGCCACCGTCCCGCAGGAGGCTTGCCATCTCCCCGAAGTCCAGGGTCCCCAACAGGACGAAGAGCAGGCAAACCCCGAGCAGAAACGCAGCATCCCCGACCCGGTTCACCACGAACGCCTTGCGACCTGCGGCGGCTGCCGCGGGTCGCTCGAACCAGAAGCCGATGAGGAGGTACGAACACAGCCCCACGAGCTCCCAGCCCACAAACAGGACCAGGAGGTTGCCCGCCAGGACGAGCAGAAGCATCGACGCCGTGAACAGGTTCAGCAAGGCGAAGTAGCGGGCGTAGTCGGGGTCGTCTGCCATGTAGCCGACCGAGTACAGGTGGATCAGAAACCCCACGCCGGAGATGACCACTGCCAGCAGCGCCGACAGCCGGTCCAGCTGGAGCGTCCACGGGACCCGCAGGTCTCCGGCGGCGACCCATTCCACCCCGGTCCACCGCACGGCTGACACGTCGGCCAGCAGGAGCCCGCGCGCGGCGTACCCGGCGAGCAGGAAAGCTCCCAGCACGGAAAGGCAGGCCACCAGCGAGGCGCCCCGCTTGCCCAACTGCCCTCCCCAGAGCCCGTTCAGCAGGGCTCCGGCCAGGGGGAGGCCCACCAACCACGGCGCGACCCACGCGTCCACGCCCGCCTCCCGGCTACCCGCGCAGCAGGTCGATCTCGTCCACGTCCACCGTGTCCCGAGTGCGGAAGATGTGGACGAGGATGCTCAAGCCCACCACCACCTCCACCGCGGCCACCACCAGCACGAAAAACACCGCCATCTGGCCGCCCAGGTCGCCTCGTACCCGTGCCAGGGTCACAAACGCTAAATTCACGGCGTTCAGCATCAGCTCGATGGACATGAACAGGATCAGGGCCGTCCGCCGCACCAGCACGCCCACCGTACCCAGGGTGAACAGGGCCGCGCTGAGGACCAAGTAGGCCTGCGGCGGGACGGTCACCGCCGTCCTCCAGCGCTTGCGCGCTCCCGCGGGGATGCCGTCTGCGCGCGGGACGGGGCACTCCCCAGCACCACCGCGGCCACGATGGCCACCAGGAGCAGTACGGAGGCCACCTCGAAGGGCAGGAGGAAGGTCCCGAACAGCTCCCGGCCCACGCTCTCCACCGTCCCGAAGCCCTGCGGGAGCGGCTGGGCGGCGCCGGGCAACTCGAAGGACGCGTAGGCGAGCACGGCCCACAGCAAAAGGCCCAGGGGGATCGCCAGCGCCCACTGGGCGCTCACGGGCGAGGGCCTCCGCTCCGGGTCCCGGGCGTGCAGCAGCATGATGACGAACAGGAACAGCACGACGATGGCGCCCGCGTACAGGATGACCTGGAGGACCGCCAGGAACTCCGCCGCGAGGGTCAGGTACAGGACCGCGAGCGCTCCCAGAACCACGAGCAGGCTCAGGGCGCTGTGAACCGCCTCCCGGGCCGCCACCACCCCCACGCCGCCGAGGAGGCTGAGCGCCGCGCTCACCACGAACAGCAGCGTCTCCACCGCGCTCACACCTCCCGGTTCGGGTCGCGGCCGGAGGCCCCGGGGTAGGGCTCCTGCAGCATGGCCTTCGTGTAGATCAGCGCCTCGCGGCGGTAGTCCGCCAGCTCGAAGTCCCGGCCCAACACGATGGCGCCCGTGGGGCACGCCTCCTCGCAGAACCCGCAGAAGATGCACCGCAGCATGTTGATCTGGAACTCCTCCGCGTACCGCTCGCCCCGGCTCACGCGCCGCTCGGGCGTGTTCTCCGCGGCCTTCACGTAAATGGCCTGGGAGGGGCAGACGATGACGCACAGCTCACAGCCCACGCAGCGCTCGGTGCCGTCCGCGTACAGGGTGAGCCAGTGCCGCCCCTTGAACCGCGGGGCGATCCGGGGTCGTTGCTCCGGGTACTGCACCGTCACCGGAGGCCGGAACAGGTGGCGCAGGGTGACCGACATCCCCTTCAGGATCGCGGCACCCTCCACCAACACGCGCTGCCAGCCGTTGCGCTCGCGCACCGCAGCCTCCACGGAACCGCGTTTACAGGAGCAGGAGGGCGCTTCCCACCAGGTTGGCCAGAGCGACGGGGATCAGCACCTTCCAGCCCAGGCTCATCAACTGATCATAGCGCACGCGGGGGACGGTGGCCCGGATCCAGATGAGGACCACGACGAAGGCCGCCACCTTGACCGCGAACCAAACCACCGAGGGGCCGAAGGGTCCGTGCCAGCCACCCAGGAAGAGGGTCGCGGCGAGGGCGCCCTGGGTGATCATGGCCAGGTACTCCGCGATGTAGTACATGGCGAACTTGAAGCCCCCATACTCCGTCTGGTAGCCCGCGATGAGCTCCTGCTCGGCCTCCGGGAGGTCAAAGGGCGCCCGGTTCGTCTCCGCGATGGCAGACAGAAAGAATACCCCGAAGGCCACGGGCTGGCGCAGCACGAACCAGCCATCCTGCTGGGCCTCCACGATCCGGACCAGGCTCAGGCTGCCCGCCTCCAGTACCACGGCCACCACCGCCAGCGCCAGGCTCAGCTCGTAGCTGATCACCTGCGCGCTGCTGCGCAGCCCGCCGAGAAGGGAGTACTTGCTGTTCGAAGACCACCCGCCCAGGATCAGGCCGTACACGCCGATGGAAGACGCCCCCAGCACGAGCAACACAGCCGTGTTCACGTCCGCCAGGTACAGCGACACGCGGTACCCAAAAAGCTCCACCTCCGGGCCAAAGGGGATCACCGCGTAGCTGAACAGCGCCACGGTCATGAGCAGCACGGGAGCGGCCACGTACACCAACCGGTCGGCCCCCGCAGGGGCGAAATCCTCCTTGGTGAGCAACTTGATGCCGTCCGCCAGGGGCTGCAGCAGTCCCCAGGGACCCACCCGATTCGGCCCATAGCGAACCTGGAGGCGGCCGAGGAGCTTGCGCTCCAGGAGGACCTCGTAGGCGGTGGCCGTGAGGAGTACGAACACGAGCACCGCGCTCTTCAGCGCAGCTTCCGCTACGACCGCGGTCACCGTCCCACCTCCAGCGGCGGTAACAGGACCCGCACTCGCAGGCCGGGGAATCCGAACGCCGCCCGCGGGATCTCCGGGAAGCCCACAGGGACCAGGGCGTGGCCGGGGCGGGTCTCCGCGACCACACGGGCGCGCAAGCGCACGACGTTGCCGTCCCCATGCAGCTCCAGGTCCGCGCCGTCTGCGATCCCGAGCTGAGCTGCATCCTGCGGGTGCACCACCACCGTGGGCGACCCGCTGAGCTCTGGCAGGCCACGACACCGCGACGCCATCTCGCCGCGCCGGAAAAGGGGTGCGGCGGGGATGAGCACCAAGCCCTCTTGAGCCGGGTCTTCGGAGGCCTGCCGGGGCCACACGTCCACGGCTGGGTGTGGCCGCGGGAGAGGGTAGGGCACGCCGAGCTCTAGACCCGGGATGGCGCGGCGCATCTCCTCCCAAACCGCATCCACCGACGGATACGCCATGGGGCGGCCCAGCCGCTCGGCCAGGGACTGGATCACGTCCGCATCCGCCCGCGCGCCCGCAGGGCCGGGGCGGGCAGGCCGCACCCGCTGCGGCCGAGCCTCGAGGTTCCCCACGGTGCCCTCCCGCTCGAACAGGCTGAGCGCGGGCAGCACCACATCCGCCTGGCGTGCGGTCTCGGTCCAGAACAGCTCGCTCACCACCAAGCACCGCAGCCGCTTTCGAGCGCGCTCCCACAGGCCGCCGTC